>SVPL01000056.1 GCA_015065925.1 Oscillospiraceae bacterium | reverse complement strand
CGGTGCAGTAGGAGACCAAGTTGTATCTATGTATTTTACCTTATATAATGCAAAGCAAACAGGAGCTATGTATGATATCAGAAATATAAAAGTTATTGATGTTGCAGCTCAGCCTGAAGAGCCCGAAACCCCCGAGGAACCCGAAGTTCCCGAAATCAGAGGCCCCGAGGTTGTTGAAGACTTTGAAGGCTTTGATGTAGGTACAAAATTGTTTGATTGCTCTTTATCCGGCACTCAAAATATGTATGTATACTCTTCTAAGGCTGTACAAGCCACACAACATTTTAACCTAATCGTTACAGATGAAAAGAGTTATGAGGGTACAAAGTCTTTAATGGGTAAAACATATTATCAGTATGCCGCAATGCCACTTAATTTAACCCCTAACACCAAGTATGAGCTTTCCTTTTGGTATACATATAGCACAAACGATGCAGACCAATACTTGCGTGAAATAACCTATGGTGTATATAGTCCTGTGGAGGGTACTAGTTTTAGCAAATCAGTTATTGATGGTGCAGGTACCCGCAAAAAGACAGAAACCTTTGAACCTGACAAATCTGTCCCCGGTGAATGGATTAAAGGTACTGTTGATTTTGAAACAGGCGATAATGTAGATAATATTGTTTTCGCTTACACATATTACGATAAATTAAAATCCGACAGTTCTCAAACAGTTAACAAGTGCCCCCTTTATATTGATAACGTTTCTATAATGCCAGTAACCGAAGAAGAACCCGAAAACACTTCTACCGACCATGGCTACGTTATCACTAATGATGACAACTCAACCGCCGTTCCTTACGATGGTAACGAATTTTTAGGTTGGTACAAAGAGGGTTCTGATACTCCCTACTCCACCGAAACTACCATAGCAACCGCCACCATAACAGATGAAAATTTAACTCCTAAATTCTTGAGTCATAACCTAGTAAACCAAAACGGATACGAAGACTATGAGGTAGGTACAGACTTATTAAATGACTCTTGGGCACAAGCAGGTACTCAGGATAGTTGGGTAAAATTAACCGTTGATAATACCTATGCTAAAAGCGGTGAAAAATCCTTAAAAATTGGCGCACGTCAGCAAAAAGACATTTATTTAAACCTAAGTAGTCTTAAAGAAAACACCGATTACGTTGTTTCATATTCTTGGATGTTACCTTACTCAGCAATAACCGCTACAGATACTATGAACGACGGTTATTACGGTTCGGCAGTTGGTACAACCGCTACCACGAAAATTAGTAACTGCTATGCCAAAGGTGATTACACCGGCAGTATATACCAAGCTTATGTTGGCGGTCAGTGGAACAAAGTGAAATATCTATTCAACACAAATGATAATACTGATTTACGACTTTTCCTTCAGTATGATTCAAACCTGAACACAGGAAACGACCATTTATATCTTGATGAATTTATGATTTATGAAGTACAATATGAAACTGATAATAGCGGTTTTTCATCCTATAGTATTAATGTAAATGACGAAAACAGTTACGCCTACTCATCGGTTGTTGGCACTGTAGAGCCCGATACAGAAGTTACCGTTACCGCAGCCCCCTACGGCGGATACGAATTTGACGGTTGGTACGAAAAAGGTGTTAAGGTATCTGACTCACAAATATACACCTTCAATGCTACTGCTAACCGCACTTTAACTGCTAAATCGGTTGCAATAGTCGACTCCTACACATCAATTACACCCGATATTAACAAAAACGGTGCAACCAACCTTGAGGATGTTACTACACTCGCAAAGCACCTTGCAGGGTGGAGTAATCAAGACCTTAATCCCGCGGTTCTTGATGTTAATGGTGACGGTAGCCAAAATCTTAATGACCTTGTTTTACTTGCTCAATATGTTGCAAATTGGGATGTTAAAGACCAACTTGCAAAGGTATTAACCAACAATGCGTTGCCTGAGGAGGATTTAACCGACGGCAGTGTCAGAGAATTGTTGCTTGCAGGTCAAAGCGAATATTTTAACAAAAGCACAATCATAAATAAGGGTAACCAAGCATTACTTGCCAAGGTTATTAAAAAAGCTCAAAACGGTGAAGATATTACAGTTGTAGGTATTGGTGGTTCAATAACTCAAGGTTCAGGTGTTTCAGATACTAACCGTTATGGCGAACACGTTTCATTATGGCTTAAGTCTAAGTTCCCTGATATTAACGTTACCTATGTAAACGCAGGTATTGGCTCCACAACCTCCCTTGTTGGTATTCACCGACTTGATACCGATGTTTTAGCCCATAATCCTGACCTTGTTTTAGTAGATTTCACAGTAAATGACGGTTCAAGTGATGAACGCTATAAATTATCTTATGAAACTATAATCCGCAAGCTTCTCAAAAATAACATTGCGGTAATTTCCCTTGTTTTCGGTTCTACCGCCGATCCCCTTAACCCAAAACGAGCTGAAAATGCTATGAAATTCCATCTCCCCTCTATGCTTTACTATAATGTGCCTGTAATTAATTATTACGGTGCGCTTTGGAGATATATTGACGGTGGTATAGCAAGCTGGAATGATGATTTAACACGCGATGGATTGCATCCCAGTGACACAGGTCATATAATGATTGCATCTGCAGTTGAATACTATTTGAATGGTATTATTGATGCGGTTAACTCTATTAACACAAGCCTTCCCGAGTTGCCCGAAAGCTATCTTTTTGGTGATGATGTTTACGAAACCGCAACCTTCCTTGCCAGCACCGAAGAAAACAACTATACAAAAATCGAACCTACCGAAAGCACCAACTTCACTGCAGGTAAAGTTCACGGAGCAAAATTAGGTAAAGGTTGGATTTGTGATAGTACCGAAGGAGGTAGCATAACCTTCGAAGTTAAAGGCGTTACTTCTATCTCAATTTTCCTACAACACAAAGAAGGAGTAAACGGCAAGGGCGATGTTATAATAAACAGTAAAACAGTAGTTGATAACACCGATTGTTCGGGCGGTAGTGCAAATGGTTATGTATGGATTTCCTACAATGAAATTTTTGATACCCCTCAGAATTTAACCATAACAATTACCTCGGAAGCTAAGTTTGGCGTAGGCCCCTTAGGCGTTACCTATTAATTTAAAACTACCAATACATTAGAAGTATAATATTTATATATTACACTATATAAAAATTATTTTAGGAGGAGATTTAATGAAAAAATTTTTAGCAATTTTACTAACCCTTATTCTTACCTTCAGTTGCTTTAGCCTTGCTTTAACAGGCACAGCAATAGCGGAAGAAGAAACATCATCCGACGTTATTATGCAGTCGGATTTTGGGAACACCACAAGCACTAACCTTTGGCAGGCATTTGCAGGTACTATTGAGCAAGGCCTTCAGGATACCGACGGTACATATTATGCCCGCCTTACAAGTACAACTGCCGATGCACCGTCATTTTACAGTGCACCTGCTACATTAACACCCGGTTATAAATATGAGCTTTCATATTATATCCGCGTACCCGAAACAAGTGAGTCCTATAAAGGCACACTTACAACCGATACCACTTCCACCAACTATAATCTTACACCCAAACTTGCTATTTATGAATCGGGAATTAGCTCAGCCGGCAGGGTTAACACGCTTTATTACTCTGTCAGCAACGAATACGCCTATAACGGTATTAGACGTAGCGACTTTGAAGCAGGTTTAACAGTAGGCTCTTATGAGACCAAGCAAATCTCTAAATATTCGTTAATTGAAAGCAACCAGCTTAAAAGTGTTTACGGTTCAGAACTTTCTTTTAATGAAGTTTTTGCTGATTGGACAAAAATCACCTTTGCCTTTACTGCTATCGCTTCTGATACTAACGCAGGCGAGCAGGTAGTTGGTCTTAACTTCTCGCTCACTAACGTTATTCCAGGTCTTATGTATGATATTAAAGATGTTAAACTTGTTTGCACCGACGACGGTACAGAAACCAAAACCATAATGCAATCTGACTTTAACGACGCAGACGGAACAAACTGGAGATATACTAGCAATGACGTTACATACTGTGATGATAACGGTGATGGTGTTAACGATTATGCTAGTGTAAAAGTCAATGCAAATAAACAAAACGCAGGTTTGTTTAGCACACCCTTTAACCTTGTTCCCGGTAATGAGTATGAGCTTACCTATTATATTCGTGTACCTGAAGAGAGTAGAAGTTTCTTAGTAGGTGAAATATTCTATGCTCCTACCGTTGCGTTTTATCAGCCAAAGGTTAACTCGACAGGAACCAGTATTGAAAACGTACCTGCTGTATCTACTGTAGAAGCATCAAATAACTTTTATGCTTATAAATATACTAATACCGATGACCCAACTCAAAATTGGTCACGCCGCTCAGGTTTCTCTGCAACCTGGACAATTGATGGTTATACACCTAAAGTTATAACCCATTTCTCCGATTTTGATTATAGATACTATGATGCTGTTTTAGGTGCAACAAATGCTGATTTAAATGAAGCATTTGAAGATTGGACCAAGGTAACCGTTAATTTTACCGCAGTAGCTAATACAGAAGACGAAAAATCACAGGTAACAGCAGTTGGTTTCTACTATGGCAGTTATAAGAGTAGCGATAACGTTGTGTTTGATATTAAGGATGTTAAGCTTATGGAAACAGCAGCAATTGAAGAAGAAAAGCCCGAAGAAATAGTTCTTCCCGAGCTCCCTGATTATCCCGCACTCCCCGATGTTGAAACTCCAGCAGGAAATACCTACACAACTACAGTTACCGGTGAAAATTGTAATGCTTTTGTATCTGATGAGGTTGCTTTTGAGGGAAATAAGGTTATTGTATCTGCTGTACCCAATGCAGGTTACAAATTTGCCGGCTGGTACGAAAATGATGTTTTAGTTTCACCTGAAAAACAATTTATTTTTACAGTTAGCGAAAACCGCACATTAGTTGCAAAAAGCATTGCTGTTACAGAAGAAAATACTGAAATTGCAATTTATCCCGATGTTAGCTATGACGGTATAGTAGATCTTACTGACATCACAAATATTGCTAAAAAATTGGCAGGCTGGGATGTTGAAAATATAAACACTTCTCGTATTGATGTTGATGGTGACGGTGAAGTCAATCTTAATGATTTAGTTTTATCTGCACAATATGTTGCAGGGTGGGATGTTAAAAACAATCTGGCAAGCAAAGAAGCTTACCTTTTACCCGAAGAAGATTTAGATGCCGAAGGTCTTAGCGATACAGTTAAAGCAGGCGAAAGCGAATATTTTAATAAGAGTACCATTATTAACGAAGGTAACAGAGCCCTTTTGGTTAATCTTTTTGAAAAAGCAAACCGTGGCGAAGCCATTACCGTTGTCAGCATTGGCGGTTCAATAACACAAGGCGTTAAAGACGGTGATGGAAACGACCGCAGCTACGGCAAGCTTGTTTCAGAATGGATTGCAGAGAAATTTGGTGTTGAGGTTACCAACATAAATGCAGGTATTGGTTCTACTGGCTCTTTATACGGCATTCACAGACTCGAATCGGATGTTTTAAGCCACAACCCCGACCTTGTAATTCTTGAATATAGTGTAAATGATATTAGCTCCAAACAGGGCAAATTCCCATACCTTGAAACATACGAAGCAATTATTCGTAGAGTTTTAGAAAAGGATATTGCGCTTTTAACTGCTGTTTTTGGTGGAAGTGGCACAACATTCTATAAGGATTATTTATCACTTCATATTCACTCTGCGCTTCACTATGACCTGCCCGTAATCGACTACTATTCAGCCCTTTTCAGATACCTTGAAAAAGGAGTTATTAGCTGGTACGATGAAAACGATAATGAAGCCGGAATTACAAAAGATAAGCTTCATCCAAACACTACAGGTCACATAATGATAGCCTCTGCAATGTGCTACTATTTAGATGATGTTTATAATAAATATCAAGCCGGTGAGGTTTATGAAACCGCCATTGATATTCCTAAGAAAACCTTATTTAAAAATGCAGATGTTTATGAAACCGCTACTTTCTTAGCCAGCACCAATGATTTGGGCTATGAAACTATCACACCTTATTTCAATTATGAAAATCGCTTTACTGCCGCAAAGGTACATGGCGATAGTTCAAAAATGGGTAAAGGTTGGGTTTGTGAAAATCAAAAAGGCGTTATAGTTTTCGATCTTCAAGATGTTACCTCTATATCGCTTTCTATGATGCAAAAAACAACTGTATCCGGTACATATAGTATTACCATTAACGGAAAAACCATAGTAAATAATCAAACTTCATCTACTGCTAATAATGTTATTTGGCCAACATATTGCAGAGTATTTAATGAGCCTACAGATTTGGTTGTTACAATTACTTGTCACGAAGGCACTGTTGGCGTTGGCCCCATAGGCGTTACCTATTAGTTCTATTTTTAAAATGCCGTCTCAATTAAAAAGAGATGGCATTTTTTACGAAATATTATATCAGTTTTACTATTGACTTTACAGGCAATTAAGGTATAATACTAAGTGGACTTTTAAAGAGGTGGATTTTAAATGATAGTTATTTTTAAACAGGTAGCAATTCTTTTTATCTTTGCGCTAATTGGCTATACTCTCTCCAAATGTAAAATAATAAGCCCTTCAAACACAAAATTTTTATCCACCTTAGTGGTTTGGGTTTTCCTTCCTGCCACCAGCTTTAAATCCTTTGCTACAAACTTTACCGTTAAATACATAACCGAAAAATATGATATTGTTTTAACCTCTGCCATAGGTGTTGTAATTATATCCACATTGGCTTTATTCCTTTCAAAAATACTAACAAAGGATAAATACCGTCGGTCGGTGTACTCCTATTCCCTGACGGTGCCAAACAGCGGTTATATGGGAATTCCCCTGACTCAGGCGATTTTCGGGGAAGCAATGCTTACCAACGTTTTGCTTTTTGCACTCCCTATAAATATCTATCTATACAGTATTGGTTACTGCTCACTAACCAAAGCCAAGCTCTCCTTTAAAAAGCTTATAAATCCACCTATAATTGCCTTGGCTTTAGGCTCTGTTTTTGGTCTTTCGGGATTAGTTTTACCTGAATTTATAGGCGATTTTCTCTCCACCGCTTCGGCGCCTATGGGGCCTTGTACAATGCTTATTTTGGGTATGACTCTTTCGGAATATAAATTCAAAAAACTTTTAAAGCTTAATATGAATTATTTGGTTAGCATTATGCGACTTGTGGTTATTCCCGCAGTTGCGGTGGTTATTTTAAAGCTGCTGAATTTAGAAAATGTTATAATGCCCGCCCTTATTGTATACTCTATGCCCTGCGGACTTAACACAGTTGTTTTTCCAAAGCTTGTGGACGAGGACTGTGAAACGGGTGCCGCTTTAGCTCTGATATCCACCGCCCTTTCTATGGCAACCATTCCACTTATGCTACACTTTTTCGGTTAAAATTTATGTAATTTAACTCCTTGTAATATTGCCTGATTTATGTTATAGTAAATAGAGCAATTTACAAGGAGTTTTTTATGTATAAGCTAATTAAAACCGAAAACAGAGCAAGACTTGGAGAATTTAATACAGTTCACGGTACCTTTAAAACTCCCGCCTTTATGAATGTTGCTACTGCTGCAGCGATAAAAGGCGGTGTTTCGGCAATCGACCTTAAAAACGAGGTCCGCTGTCAGGTTATGCTTTCCAACACCTATCATCTGCATCTTCGCCCCGGTGACAAGCTCATTCACGATTTAGGCGGTCTTCACAAATTCACAGGCTGGCAAGGTCCCATTCTTACCGATAGCGGCGGATTTCAGGTATTCTCTCTGGCTTCCCTTCGCAATATTACCGAGGAAGGTGTTACCTTTCAATCTCACATAGACGGAAAACGCATTTTTATGGGCCCCGAGGAAAGTATGCAAATTCAATCAAACCTTGCATCTACCATAGCAATGGCGTTTGATGAGTGTGTGGAAAACCCTGCAGAATACAGTTATGCTAAGGAGTCCTGCAAGCGCACAACCAGGTGGCTAGAGCGTTGCAAAAAGGAAATGGTGCGACTTAATTCCTTAGATAGCACCATTAATAAAAATCAACTTCTTTTTGGTATAAATCAGGGTTGCACCTTTGACGACCTTAGAATTGAGCATATGAAAACCATTGCCGAATTGGATTTAGACGGCTATGCCATTGGCGGTCTTGCGGTTGGCGAGCCTGCCGAGGATATGTACCGTATAATAGAGTCTGTTGAACCCTTTATGCCCAAAAACAAAATCCGTTATTTAATGGGTGTTGGTACTCCCGTTAATATTATTGAGGGTGTATGGCGCGGTGTTGACCTTTTTGACTGCGTTATGCCAAGCAGAAACGCCCGTCACGGTCACCTATTCACCGAGGAAGGTATTATTAATCTTAATAACGAAAAATACAAGGCAGATTTAAACCCAATTGACAGCACTTGTGACTGCCCTACCTGTAAAAATCATTCAAGAGCATATTTAAGACATTTACTTAAAAGCGGCGAGCTTTTATACCACCGTTTATCGGTTATACACAATCTGCATTTTTACAATAAGCTTATGGAAAATATCCGTCAGGCACTGGAAGAAAATCGCTTTGAAGCCTTTAAAAATGAAAAAACTGAAAAATATGGCAGAAGAATTTAAAATAACACTTGAAATATAAGCAAACTCATTGTATAATGTTATGGTATGGAATTTTAAAATAATTCAGGAGGATTTTATAATGAATTTAATTACTTTAACTGCAGCACAACAGCAAGCAAACGGACTTAGCGGTTTATTGCCCATTATTATGATGGTCTTGATGTTTGTTATTCTTTGGTTCTTTATGATAAGACCTCAAAAGAAAAAACAAAAAGAAGAGGCAAAAATGCGTGACAACATTCAGCCCGGTGACGAAATTATGACCATTGGTGGTTTTTACGGTAAGGTTATTTCTGTAAAAGAAGATACTATTGTTATTGAGTCTGTTGTTGACAAAAGCAAGCAAAAAATCATTCGTACCGCAGTTCAGGCTGTTTTAACAGTTCACGATGAAACCGACGATAAATAAAATTATTTAAGGTATAACTTTTCCTTCAAATAAATATTATTTAACAGTAATATTTATTTGGAGGATTTTTTTATGAAGAGCAAATACAGTAAAACTTCCACACTTTTTGAAGTATGGGCGCGACCGCTTTTGAGTGGGTTAATAATAGGGCTAATTACAACCTTTTTGCTTTTTGTTTTGTTTGCGCTTATGATGTCATTTTATATTTTACCAACAACCTCTGCTACAATATTGGCATCTGTTTCCATTGCGGTGGGTTCCTTTTTCGGAGGCTTTTTTTCGGCTAAAAAGCTAGGTAAAAACGGAATTTTAATAGGCGCATTATGCGGTGTTGCAATGTTTTTGCTATTCACACTTATAGGAATTATAGCCTTTGGTAATGCCCCCGGAGCATCTACACTTATCAGACTTTTGATTTTCGTTACGGCTGGAGCAATTGGCGGAATTATAGGTGTAGGAGACGCTGATAAAAGAAAGATAGTATAAAACATTGCAATTTAAATGTTTATTTTACACTCCCTTGCAAACACTATGAGCAAAGGAGTGTTATTTTATGAAAAAAATTATTTATTTAACTTTAATCTTTGCTTTTATTTTAACCGCGCTTGCAGGTTGTATGAATAACGATAATGAAACATTATCCTCTGTGTCATCCAAGCATAATGATACAAGCAATGAAACGGCATCTAAAAACGAATCGGTCGACGGCGATTTAGGTGAATACAATGTTAAAATTAAATCCTGCCGTTTAGCCAAAGACTATGAGGACAAGGATATTGTTATTGTAAATTACTTATTTACAAACAATTCCGATGACAACGCATCCTTTACCTTTGCAATAAGCGACAAGGTTTTTCAAGATGGGGTTGGACTTAACAAATGCTACACCGCCGCAGACAGCGCAAAATATTCATCAGATAATCAATCCAAAGACATAAAAAAGGGCGCTACATTAGATGTAGAGGTTGCCTACAAGTTGAACGACAGTACAACTCCAATAGAGGTTGAGTGTTCAGAGCTTATTAGCTTTAGTGATGAAAAGGTAACAAAAAAATTCAATATAAAATAGAAATAACCTTCTGTAACATTGCGCTACAGAAGGTTATTTCTCAATCAGGTTTTGAAACACAAATTTTTCGCTCTGCTGAGTTAAAATCCTCGCAAATCCTATATAAATAAATATTATAATTCGCAAAAGCTTTCTACAACCAAAGAAACAAAATCCTCATTTACAGTTGCAAAGCCATCGCCGCATTCGCAGTTTAAAACAATCAAATCATCAGAGTAAGCCTTAACCACACCTTTTTTTAATGCAAAAATTGCCTTTGCGTGACCTGCGCGAACACCGTAGCAGCCAATGTAATTTCCCGCTTGATTATCGGCGACATTAAACTGCACCGAGGTACAATTTTTGTTAAATTTTTTACCCTTTGGCGTAATAATTTCAACAGTTATTTGCTTCATACCGCATCACCAAAACGCTTTGCCTTTTCATAAACCTCATCAATGGTTCCGCACATAAGAAAGCACTGTTCAGGTAAATCGTCACATTTACCCGAAAGGATTTCTTCAATACCCGAAATGGTTTTTTCCAGAGGTACATAAGCGCCCTTATAGCCTGTAAAGCCTTCGGCAACATGAAATGGCTGACTGAAAAATCTTTGAATTCGTCTGGCGCGTTTTACCGTAATTTTGTCTTCGTCGGATAACTCCTCCATACCCAAAATAGCAATAATATCCATAAGCTCTGCATATTTTTGAAGTATTCTTTGAACCTCTTTAGCCACCTTGTAATGTCGTTCACCTACAATATCGGGAGTCAACATCCTTGAAGATGACTCAAGCGGATCTACTGCAGGATATACACCAAGCTCTACAATCTTTCTTGAAAGAACGGTTGTTGCATCCAAATGAGAAAAGGTTGTAGCAGGAGCAGGATCGGTTAAATCGTCAGCAGGGACATAAACGGCTTGAACAGAAGTTATAGAACCGTTACCTGTTGAAACAATCCTTTCCTGAAGCTTACCCATTTCACTTGCAAGTGTAGGTTGATAACCAACCGCCGAGGGCATTCTACCCAAAAGCGCAGAAACCTCAGAGCCTGCTTGTGAAAATCTGAATATATTATCAATAAACAGTAATGAATCCTTATGAGAATGTTCACGAAAATACTCAGCCATTGTAAGTCCTACAAGAGGCACACGAAGGCGTGCACCCGCCGTTTCATTCATCTGTCCGAAAACAAGGGCAGTTTTATTTAACACACCCGATTGCATCATTTCATTGTAAAGGTCATTACCTTCACGAGAGCGTTCTCCAACACCTGCAAAAACAGAATATCCGTCGTGCTCAAAGGCAATATTACGAATAAGCTCCATAATGAGAACGGTTTTTCCGACTCCCGCACCACCAAAAAGACCGATTTTTCCGCCCTTAACATAAGGTGTCATTAAATCAATTACCTTAATTCCTGTTTCCAAAATTTCTTCTGCAGCAACTATATCAGAAAACCTTGGAGCAGGATGATGAATAGGCCATTTGAGCTCAGAGTCAATGGGCGGTTTATTATCAATAGGCTCACCCATAACATTTACCATTCTACCTAAAGTTTGCTCGCCTACATTTATTGAAATAGGCTCACCGGTATCCACCGCATTCATACCTCGTGAAAGTCCGTCGGTAGGATGCATAGAAATACAACGAACAACGCCATCTCCCAAATGCTGCGAAACCTCTAAAACAAAATTCGTACCGTTATGCTCTATAACAACTGCGTGAAAAATATCAGGAATTTCAAATTGTTCAAACAAAATATCAACAACGGGACCCGTAATGCGAAGCACCATTCCTTTAGAACCCTTAGCCATAATACTCACCTTCCCTGCTATTTTTTTACTTCTCTTTCAGCAGATGTTTCTATAACATCTGCAGTAACCGCACCTTGACGCAGGCGGTTTATTTCTTTTTCTAAATTTTCGGCATATTCTGTAGCGGTATCATAAGCCGAGCGCATTGTCATAAGAGTGGAAGCCTGTGCGCCGATTGCCGACTCCAATACCTTTTCATAAAACATTGCTTTAAAAACCGACTTAGAAACCTCTTGAGTAATTATTTGTTTATTGGGCACAAATAAAACAGAGCTTTCATTTTCACCATTTTCAACATTAAAGAAATCAACGCAAACCGGTTTTTGCAGCATCATATTTTTATATGAAGAATAAATAATATAAACCTTAGATATCTCGCCCGATTTTCTGAGTTGAATAAGCTCATCAAAAATAGCAGAAACCTCAGTATAATCAGGAATATCGTCAAAAACAATCTCTTTATTTAAGGTTATGTTTTTAGACCTTAAAAAGCTTATTGCTTTTTTACCGCAAGCATAAACATAAGGACTTTTAAATTTCCCCAACTGCTCCAAAGCATAGTTTAAAAGTTCGGAATTAAAATTACCGCAAAGTCCTTTATTTGAGGCAATAATAATCACTGCCTGAGGAGCCGAGGAGTCGGCTTCGCTAACCTCAGTCAAAAGCTCTTTGCCGAATATTTCCAAAACCCTTTGACAGGCTCTGCTATATTCGGAATATTCACCAAACACACTATTAAGCTTTGAAAATTTAACGGTTGAGACGGTTTTCATAGCATTTGTCAGCTTTTTAGTCGACAAAATACCTTTAAGCTGTTTTTTTAGGCTTTGAATTGCAGGCATAACTACAACCTCTCCCTAAATATGTTAAGTGCTGAGCGCATCTCGGCAATCAGCGCGTCATCAGCCTTGTTTCCGCTTTTGAGTTTTTCTACAATAGGCATATAAAACGCCAAAAAGAACTCAAACAATCCCGCTTCAAAATCGTCCATATTATCTAACGGAACAGTTTCTGAAAAGCCCTCTGAAACAGCAAAAATCAAAAGTGCCTGTTTCCAATCCTCCAAAGGCTGATATCGATTTTGCTTTAACGCCTCCATTAAATGTGCGCCTGAATTTAAGGTTTTCATTGTGGCATCATCAATATCCGTTCCAAGCTGAGTAAAATCTGCAAGCTCACGGTATTGAGCAAGTCTTGTTCTTAAGCTTCCCGTCATTTGTTTCATTAGCTTTGTTTGCGCTGAACCGCCAACACGGGAAACCGAAAGTCCTACATTAATGGCAGGACGCTGTCCACCATTAAACAATTCGCTTTCAAGGAAAATCTGTCCGTCTGTAATAGAAATAACATTTGTAGGGATATATGCAGAAATATCACCCGCAAGGGTTTCAATAATGGGCAACGCAGTTATAGAACCGCCTCCCGCCTTTTCGGAAAGACAGGCTGAACGCTCTAAAAGTCTTGAATGAAGATAGAAAATATCACCCGGATATGCCTCACGCCCCGATGGACGGTGAAGCAATAAGGATAACTCGCGATAGGCAACTGCGTGCTTGGAAAGGTCATCATAAACAATTAAAACATCCCTGCCCAAATACATAAAATATTCCGCCATAGCAGTACCTGAAAAGGGCGCAATGTACTGTGTCGCCGCTGAGCCCGAAGCGTTAGCGGCAACGATAATTGTGTACTCCATAGCGCCGTATTTTTGGAGTTTTTCTTTTATTTCTGCGACTGTTGTTTCCTTTTGACCAATTGCAACATAAATACAAACGGTATTCTTGCCCTTTTGATTTATAATAGTATCTACGGCGATTGCAGATTTACCCGTTTGCCTATCTCCAATTATAAGCTCTCGCTGTCCTCTGCCTATAGGAACCAACGAATCAACCGCTTTGATACCCGTGTGCAAAGGTCTTTTTACAGGTGCTCTGTCTAAAATTGCAGGGGCTTTACATTCAATGGGACGCCTGTCGGTAACAAAAAGATGCCCTTCACCGTCAATAGGATTACCTATTGCATCCAAAACTCTGCCAAGAAGTGCTTCACCAACAGGAACAGATGCAATCCTACCTACCCTTCGCACTCTGCTGCCGCTTTCAATATTTTCATATTCACCGAAAATTACGCAACCGATACGGTCAGGCTGAATATCCAAAACCATACCACATTCGCCACATTCGAACTCAACAACCTCGCCGTACATAATATCAGCCAAACCGTCCATCCAGCAAATACCATCCGAAACCTGCATAACACGGCCAAGCTGATAAACACTGATTTTTGTTTTAAAGCCAATGGCTTTTTCTTCAAATTCGGCTAAAACCTCTTTTGCGGCTTCATCGGTAGTTATGGGCTCACGCTTAATACCCTTTTTAAAATGATACAAAGCCTCTTCAACCGTGCCGTCATAAACGGTATCACCGATACGAAGACGAAGACCGCCAATGAGGGCAGGATCCTCACGCACCCAAAGGGATGTTTTACCGCCAACCGAATTTAAAAGCTCGATTGTAGCTTTATCCACCTTAGAAACAAGCTCATCATCCAACTTATGAGCTGAAGTTAAGGTAACATACAAAACCTCATGATACCTTAAATATGCCATATCACCGGGGGTGAGCTTTATCATACCAAGAATTTCATCAATAATAAGCTGTTCTTTTTTTCGCATATCGGTTAAAAACGGCTCTGTGCAAAACACATCCGCAACCTTTTTATGCATAATATCAAAAAACTTGTCCTTAGTTTTTTCAATCATTATACGATGAAGCTCACGACATTCTCTCTCGCCAAAAGCCTCAATCTGCGCGATTTTATCTCTTCCCAATTTACGCTCGGCTTCAAGCACGGTATTGTTCTGATTAAAGTTATTCTCGAAGCATAAATCGGGCGGTGCAGGTAATTCAATAGCCTCAATTTGCTCGGCTTCGTTCAGCTCACGGTAAATTTTTTCTCTGCGTGATTTAAAAAGCTTGAAAATAAATTTACGGCAAAACAAAATAATAAGCAAAGCTAAAATACAAAAATTAATAATTACATACTGTATTTCCATAATATTATCCCTTTATAAGGCTATTTGCGAAGGTCTGAGCCAACGAAACAGAGTGTTCTTCCAAAATCTTAAGAATTTCTTCCTGCTCTGAATCGGTTTTAATACGGTAATTATCCACCGTTTTTAGTCTTAGCTCCTGAGCCTTTTCAACATCCGCCTTACTTTGCAATCTTATAGCTTCAAGCTCTTCTTTGGTTTCTTTTAGTTTGTTTTCTAAAAAAACTTTTTTACTTTCTATAATCAAGGACTCATTTTTGCTTTGCAACGCATCATATTCCGCCTTCTTTTTTGCCGCATCTTCAATCCTTTTATTTCGTTTATCCAACAAAGCTAAAACAGGCTTAAAAAGCAAATTATGAAGAATTAACATTAAAAGAACAAAACAAACTACAGTCCAAACCGTTACGGATAGCTGTATGGTCATATCACATTACACCTTAGCAACCAGCATAAAAGCAATAAGAAGACCGTAAATGGTAAGGGCTTCCATAAGTGCCAAAGAAATAATAAGGGTTGAACGAATGTCCTTAGCGGCATCCGGCTGACGGGCTATGCTCTCCATAGCGCTTTTTGCTGTCATACCCTGAGCGATACCGGGGCCTAATGTACTTAATGCAATAGCAAGTGCTGCCGCAATTGCAATAATAGCTGATGTCATAATAATTACTCCTTTTTTAAATTTCTAATTCTGTTGCCTCATCAAGATATATTGATGTAAGCATTGTAAACACCATTGCCTGAAGTGCGCAAAACAAAATTGAAAGCACCATCATAACAACAGGTACACCTATTGGGAAAATGTGATAAAGCTCCTCTGTTACCATCTCTTCACCGAATACATTACCGAAAAGTCTGAGAGCCAGCGAAGCCGGTTTTATAAATTCATCCAAAAGCAAAAGCGGAAGCATAAAAAACATTGGGCTTATAAAACGCTTAAAATAGTGCTTAACACCAACCTTAAGTCCCGCGTACTGCAAAAAGATAAATGTCACAAGACCAAAGCCTGCCGTTACCGATAAAGAAGCGGTAGGCGCTTTTGCATAATCGGTAATACCAACTCCGGGAATAAGTCCCGAATAGTTTGCAAATATAATAAAAATGAAAAGAGAAGCCAAAAATGTAAAATACTGACGGGACTTTTTTCTGCCTAAAATGCCTTCAAAAAAATTATCAAGATATTCAACACCGGTTTCAATCATATTTTGAAATTTTCCGGGTTTTTCTTTAAGATTGCATTTAACTATAAGGCATAAAACCGTTACAACACCAAGGATTATCCACATTGTAACAACCTCGCCCGTTACATCTAAAATCCCAAAAATACTAAAAATGACCTTTGAGCCTTCACCCATCGAACTTATCCTCCTTTCGGCTCTGAGCATCGTTTATTTTTACAAGCTTGTATGTAAAGAAAAACGATGGTATGGTAATACCCATAGCGCCGCCAATAAGCAGCCAATTAACGCTACAAGGCACGAACCCTCTGCAAAAATACAAAACAACCAAATATCCTATTTGCAAAGGAAGTCTTATAAACTGCAAATACGGATATTTAGAAGTATGTTTTTTTAATATATATTTTGAAATAGCGTAATTCACAGCCGAAATAATAAATCCAATTAAAAAAGCAATAAGCGCTCCAATAAAATTTTTTTCTATAGCAATCACCTTCTTAAAATAAATTATACTACTTTTAAATAAATATTACAAGGGTTAATAAACAAATAATTATAATTTAAATATGTAATTATTATCCCAAGCAGGAAAGCAGGGGTGATGCCGCATATAAAGCTTGTATTCAGGAACAAGTTTGAATATTTTAAGAGGAATTTCAAAAAGGTCGAAGGAGGTATGGTAGCAAGCAATATACATTTTTGGGGTTGCTTTTTTTATGGTGGCTTTTCCGCCCTCAATTGCTTTAAGCTCATTACCCTCAATATCCATTTTAATAAAGGTTGGGGTGAAATCAACGCAAATATCATCAACCGAAAGGGTTTTAACCTCCACCATATTTTGGTCGGTATTATTTCCTCTGCCGTGATTTGACGCCATTAACTGCACACCCTTTTTGCCTGAAACGGCGGCATTTATACAGGTTATATTCTCATATTTTTCGGTATTTTTAAGGAGCTTTTTAAAGTTTCTGTCATCAGGCTCAACCGCAATAATAGAGGAATAAGCATTGGTATTTTGCAAAAATTCTGCAACAGTATCCCCTGTATAAGCTCCTAAATCCAAAAAAGCTTCATCCTTTGTCAGATTTAAAAGCTCAAAGACTTCGCTTTTTTTAGACTCAATCTCAAAAATATAATTTGGCTTTCCCGTAAGCTTGAATTTAACGGTATTTTCAAAAACCTTTTTAGATTGCTCATCTGCAAGCCTTTCGTATACTGCCTCAAGCTCTGTTTTATGCTTGCGCGCAAACTCCAAATCGAAAATTTCTTCTCCGGCTACAGGCACATCGGGAATATAGAGTTCGTTTTCTGCACAAAGATTTTTTACGTTCTCCATAACAGAGGGCAAATGACTTCCAAAGCAAACCAAAATTACTATATCCCCAAGGTCATTTTTTAAGGTGTTATAATCCTTTATAATATGACCTTGGTACATTTTGTTCTTTTTAAAGCCCGATGATGAAAAAACTCCCGAGATTTTAACATTATCATCATTAAGCCTTTCTACCACCTTATCGGCGCCGTTACCAATTCCATATAAAACAATAGGTTTTGTTACGGTTTTTAAATAGCTCCATAAATCAGTCATAAGACACCACCTTGACTACATACAGTTCGCTTTGTGAACCGATTGCATTTTGCTTACGCGGATTAGATAAAAATAAGACAGTCCGAAGACTGTCTTATTTTTGAAGTATGTTGATACTAATGATACGGTTTCGAATGGTTTCATTTGGTTTCACTTGAAAATGAAATCTTGAAAAGGAAAGTAAAACCATACCGATCGTTTAGACAAATTGGGATTTATCAGACATTAACTGTCCTACACTCTAAAAAACCTTGATATTACTGAGTTTTTCGTCAATTACAAACTCAATTGTTATGTATTTTCCCTTGTTTTTGCCCTTATGAGCGAAAATAAGGGAAA
>SVPL01000002.1 GCA_015065925.1 Oscillospiraceae bacterium | reverse complement strand
GTGACTGGGAAGGACTACTTAACAGTATCCCGGAAAAGTTTGATACAGCGGCATTGATTGATCTACCTGATTTTCTGCATGAAAATGGGATAAGTAAAATAGCATCAGGCGTAGAAGTGCCGCTTGACTATGAGAAATCTCTGCCTGATGGATACAAGATTGCAGAACTTCCAGAGTGTACAATGATTTACTTCCAAAGTGAACCTTATGAGAATCCCGACGATTTTGGCAAGTATATCGGGCAAGTGTTTAAGGCGATTGAAAACTACAACTTTGAACGCTACGGCTATAAATACGCAACAAGTATTGCTCCAACACTCAATCTCGGTGCAGAGCCTGAAATCGGAGCAAGAATTGCTATTCCTGTTGAGAGCATAAAATAACCCTTGCAGTACTGAACACTCAGAATCAGGAAAACAAATTATTTTCGCTCTATAATGTAATCACACAGAAAGGAGGGATACGATGGATTGGATTACCGGAATACAAAATGCTATCAACTATATTGAAGAACACCTAACAGAAGAAATTGATTATGAGATAGTTGCTAAAGAAGCGGCTTGTTCAGGTTTCTATCTTCAAAGGATATTCAGTATTTTGTGTGGAATGACTCTTGGAGATTATATACGCAACAGACGGCTCACACTTGCCGGCAATGAGCTGAGTGCAGCAGATGACAAAGTGATTGATATTGCTTTGAAATATGGTTATGAAAGTCCTGAGAGCTTCACAAGAGCCTTTCGGGGATTTCACGGAGTTACACCTTCTGAAGCAAAGAAAGACGGCTCTAAACTTAAATCTTTTTCCCGACTTTCCGTGAAAATTACATTAAGCGGAGGTAATATAATGGATTACAAGATTATCGAAAAGGAAGCCTTTGATATTATAGAAAAGGTGGAAGCGCATACTGTTGAGGACTCTGAAAATGCAAAAAGCATTCCTGATTTTTGGACGAGATCACATAATGACGGTACAGTTAAGAAATTATTAGATACTACAACCGACAGAACCTACATCTTCGGTGTGTGTTACGGAAACTTACCGGAGAACGCAAAAACATTTGATTATTCTATTGCTGCCAAATGCAATGAGAATACAGTAGTACCGGAAGGTTTTAGAAAGAACACAATTCCTGCAAGAATTTGGGCAATATTTGAGTGTAAAGGTGCAATGCCTAATGCTATGCAAGATATGTGGCATAAGATTGTTTCTGAGTTCTTTCCTACATCGGGTTATCAGCCTACCTATGAAATGGATATAGAAGCCTATACTGAGGGAAATATGGGTAGCTCCGATTACCGTAGTGAGATTTGGGTTCCCGTTGTTAAAAAGTAAAGTTCTGCCGCCTTGTTTATTGCGGGCGGCATTTGTAACATACACTTCTCAACTCACAGTTGCATTAAGGTAAACTGATATGTTATACTAATAATGTGCATTAACTGTTATAATGCTTTTGTGAAGGAGTTGAAATATTATGACACTTAAAATCGGCGAAAAAATTAAGGAACTGCGTAAGGCACAGAATGTAACCCAAGAAAAGTTGGCAGATTACCTTAACATCTCATACCAAGCGGTTAGCAAGTGGGAGAATGGTTTAGCTCTGCCCGATTTATCCCTTATACCCGCTCTTTCTAACTTTTTCGGTGTTACGGCAGACTATCTTTTAGATATTTCTCTTGATAACAAAAGCGAGATAATAGAAAACATTTTAAATGAAGCCAAAAAGTTTACTCATACGGGCGAAATTCCCAAAAGTATTGCCATAATTGAGGAGGCTTTACAAACATATCCAAATGAACATAAATTGCTTAATGCTTTAATTGAATACAAGGTTATGATACATAACGGCGATGAGGATGAGTGGCTATTCGACATTGAACAAAAAGCCAATTTAATTTTAAGGGACTGTAATGTTGATAAAATCAGGCACAGCACCATTGTTAATCTAGCCTTTGCATACTCTTTTTGCGGAAAACGAGAAAAGGTTTTGGAAATTGCTGATTTACTTCCCGAAAACGCCTATTCAAAAAGAGAACTGTTAAGTCTTGCTGTTCCCGCAAAAGAAAGGGCAGATTATAAATCGGAATGTATTCTTGCTCATTCTGAAGCTATTTTGTGTGATATATTATGTATTTCAAAGCATCATTTTTTATGGGGAGATCCGAAAATAGCCATTGATGTTTGTAATAGGGCTTTAAAAATTATTGAGGCATTGGGTGAAGAAGGTTATATTCTTTATTTTAAAGCCAACGCTTATGAAGATTTAAGTATGGCTTACGCAAAACTCCAAAAAACAGATGAAATGTTCAATGCAATGGAAACGGTAATAAGCATTTATGAAAAAATAGATGGCATTTTGTCGGTTGGCGGTAAAAAATACACTTCGCCATTATTTAAAGGCTTGGAATTTAGTAAAAATTCAGTGACCTACGGTGTTACCATTTCGGATTATGAGCGATATTACAATATTATCACTAACTCCAAAACGCTAAAGCCTTATATCGATGACGAAAGATTTAAAAGTATTCTAAAAAAGCTAGAAAAAAGAATTAACAATTCTAAAACTTAATATCATTTTTCACTATTTAAAAACGGTTTAAAATTTTGCTATAAAATAGTTTAAAATTAAGCCACCACAACTACCAATTTGTGGTATAATAACCTCGATAATATACAAAGTATAGTATATTATCGAGGTTATTTTCTGTTTTTAGGGAGGAAAGAAAATAATGAATAAAGAAAAATTGGTTTTAAAAACCGAAAAACCTGTCCAAGAGAACTTTTTAGGTGCAAATGCGGTGTATCATTGTTATGCTACCTTGCCTGATAGCACAGGCAGAGCATACAGCGATGAACAGTGTGCTTTGGAGTTTGAAAGGGTAAAAAAATGCGGCCTTAAAATTGCCCGAACCTTTTTCCGTTGGTATGGTTGGGACAAAGAAAAACAGTGCTTTGATTGGGAGAATGAGCCTTACATAAAGGGCTTTTACAAATGGGCAAAAGCAATGCAGAAAATTGGTACAGATATTGCACTTCAGGTTGGCTGGTGGTGTCCTGAGGATGTTATCGGTCGTGGGCCGAATGGTGATTCGCCTTTCAATAAGGATGATAATTGGGAAAACAGCGTGCAGAATTATGCCAAGTGGGTGAGCGAGGTTGCTCATCAGCTTATTGAAGTTCGTGGTTTTACCAATATTAAGTATTTTATGATGTTTACCGAGCCTCAACGCCCCTCCAGAAGATATAATATTGAGGGCAAATCTCCTTATGAGGCTTGGCGTGATTGCGTAGTTGCAGCACATAATCAGCTCGTTAAAGATAATCGCCGTCATTTAGTTAAATTTGTTGGACCTGATGAGGGTAGTACAACAACCTCTGATATGGTTAAATGGGTTGCAGAAAACTGTGATGAGGTAATTGATATCTATTCAAGCCATAATTACATTTCTTATGAGCCTATATTACCCGAGGATATTCATTCGGGTGGAACCTCATTTAAGTTATTCCAATCTATTCACCGTAGAGCACAGTGTAAGGTTTCTCTGAAGCCCGATACAGAATATGAAATTTCTGTTTGGCTTAAGCTTCATTCCACTAGTTGCCGTAAAATTTCGGGCGATTTCATAGTCGGTCTTTATGATTTAGAGCCTGAGTATGCTTTTTTCCACGCAGGCACCGATCCCGATACCCGTCTTAATCCCGATAGTGCAACAACTATTGATGAGAGTCTTATTACTGAAGAGTGGCAAAAATTCACCGTTAAAGTTTATAACGAAAAAGCTACAGAAGGCTATTTTGGTTTTATGCATATGGTCAATGAAGAAGATGGTGTCATTGCTATAGATGACTTTTCTTTAAAAGAGGTTGGTAGCGAGATAGAGCTTTTGCCCGACGGTGGCTTTGAAGCTTCCAAAGATATGTGGGAGTTTGTGGGTAAAGAGAATTTACAAACTGCCGATACATATTATAGCTGGCTTAAATGGGCTAAAACAGGATTACAATATGTTCCGAATGGCAAACCCTATTGGTTTGATGAATATAACTGGTCCTTTGGCAGAAATTCTGAAAGTCCTGTGGATAATGCCTATTTATTACAGGATAAAACCCGTGGTGTTGAATTTGCCGTTGCTAATACTGCATTCATAAATGCGGGTGTACAGTCTTCTCTTCTTTGGACTTTGTTCGACCAACAATGGCCTGATAACAAAGCGCACAATATTAACAATTATTATTACGGCGATCATCGCTGGGGTATTATGCCTTGCCTTAAACGCACCGAAGTCCCATACCCCGCATATTATGCATTTTCCCTTTTATCCCGTTATTTAGGCGGCTCAGAGGGCACAAAAGCATATGCTGGTGTTGCGCCCTCTATGCTTAGCGCTTCTGCAACTCAGGCACCAAATGGTGATGTAACAATACTTGTTGTTAACAAACGCCGTGATTACGCTGATTTTGAAATTGATTTAGGCAAATTCAGCGGTAAAACCTTCAATCGCCACATTTATAATCCTATGGATATATTCCCAAATAAATTTGCAAGCATTATTGGAATAGATAAGATTTTTGAAAACTGTAATTCTTTAAATGATAAATTACCGCCTATATCGTTTGCTGTTTACACAACCAGAAACGACTAATATGTATTTTGAGGGAGATAAAAATGAGTGTTAATATTAAAGTGGATTTAAATAATCCCGTTCAGACTGATTTTTTAGGAAATAATGCAGTTTATCACGGTTATGCAGGTATGCCTGATAAAGACGGCAGAGTTTATAATGATGAGCTTTGCGAAATTGAGGCTGACCGTGCCGCCGCTTTGGGTCTGCGTATTACCAGAACCTTTTATAAATGGTGGGCATGGGACAGTAACACCGATACCTGGGATTGGGATAACGAGGTTATGACCGCCTTTTATAAGTGGCTTAAGCGTATGAAAGACAGAAATATTCAGGTTGCCCTTAATACGGGCTGGTGTATGCCGGGTGACGTTAATGAGGTTGGTGGATTTAACGGTAAATCTCCTTTTAAGGTTGAGGGTAACTGGATGGCATCAGTTAAAAAATACGCTGAGTGGGTTAGCGAAACTTTACATCAGCTTATTGAAGTTCGTGGATTTACCAACATTACATACATCCACCTTTTTACCGAGCCGCAATATGGTACAAAGTTTAATTATCAAATAGATAATAAACACGCTTACGAGCTTTGGTTTGATTGCGCAAAAGCCGTCACCGAACAGCTTATTGCCGACGGTCGTAGAAATTTAGTTAAAATTATCGGTCCTAACGAAGGCTCAACTGCAACCTCAATTATGAACAAATGGGTTGCCGAAAATGCCGATGAATATGTTGACGTTTATTCAAGTCACAATTATCAGGATTTCATTGTGGATGAAGCACCCGATAAAATCCCGGGTAAAGCGCTTGTGTTTAATATGCCCGGTGCCAGAGTTCAGCAAGAGGTAAGTATTGAGCCTAATACCAACTATGTTATGGAAACAGAGCTTTCGGCTACTTTAAAGGATAAGCTTACTGCAAGCGGTAATGTTGTTATTGGTGCGTGGAGTTGTGAACGACTTGGTAATTATTTTTCTATTGAATCCGGAGGTCAGCCCACAGGCAGACTTAATGAAAAAAGTACAACTTTAATTGATGTTGTTGATTTATCTTATGAAAAGAAAAAGTTTTCTTTTACCTTTAATAGCGGTGATGCTAGCAAATGCGTTATTGGAATTTTTAGCGACCTAAAGGGAGAAGAAGACAAATTAAAGGCCTATTCTTGCACCCTTAAAAAAGAGGGAAGAGCTGAAAACATTTTCCTTTACCCTGATTTAACAGAAATTCGCTTGGGTTATGGACTTTTTAACTGTCCTGACCCTATTGAATATATTCCTCTTGCATGGCGTAATTCGGGTTGCTCAAAGGAAAATGCAATTTCTGATCCTTATTATCATTTGGGTGGTTGTGCAAAAACTACCATTAATTATGTTCCTAAAAATAAACCCGTTTGGTTTGATGAATATAATGTCCGTGCTGAAAAGGATAGCTACCACACCCCAATCCATGGCACACATCTTGCGGCAAGCATGCAGTCGCTTATGAATTCGGGTATTCAGTCATCCCTTATGTGGACTTTATTTGACCAACAGTGGCCCAACAATCATTGTACCAATAACGATTGCTTTGTAGATGGTGACCACCGCTGTGGTATTATGCCCGTTTTAACAAGAAGTTTGGTACCGCATCCCGGTTATTACGCCGTTGCTCTTGTTATGAAATTTATGGGTGGCGATCCGGGTACATATATTTATGAGGGCGAGGGTAAAAATCTTGTTCATGCCACTGTTTCCAAAATGCCTGACGGCAATTTCAGTGTATTGGTTATCAATAACAAGCTCCAGCCCGATGAATTCAGCATTGATTTTAGTGAAATAGTTGGATTAAAGCTTAATCGTTACGTGTACGATCCCGAAACCATTGTTCCGGATGAAACAGCAACCTTGATTGAATCAGATAGTGTTTTTGAAGTTCAGAATAAATTAAGTGATAAACTGCCTGCGGGTGCAGTTGCGGTATATACAACATATTAAAATAAAGGGAGATATAAAAATGAGTGTTAATATAAAAATTGATTTAAACAACCCGGTTCAAACAAACTTTTTAGGTAACAATGCGGTGTATCACGGCTATGCAGGTATGCCCGATAAGGACGGCAGAGTTTACACAGAGGAGCAATGCGAAATCGAGGCCGACCGTGTTGCCGAGCTTGGTCTTCGTGTTGCCAGAACATTTTATAAATGGTATGCTTGGGAAGATGAAACCAAAACTTGGAATTGGGAGTCTGAAAGATGTAAAGTCTTTTATAAGTGGCTTGAGCGTATGAAAAAACGCAACGTTCAGGTTTCTCTTAATACAGGCTGGTGTATGCCGGGGGATGTAAACGGTGCGGGTTGGAATCCCGATACACCCTTTAAATACGAAGATTGTTGGACTAATCAGGTTAAAGCCTATGCAAAATGGGTAAGTGAATCCTTGCATCAGTTAATTGAGGTTCGAGGTTTTACAAATGTAACTTATATTGAACTTTTTACCGAGCCGCAGTACGCTCTCAAACTTAAAGAAACACCCGATAATAAACACGCTTATCAGCTTTGGGCAGATTGCGCAAAAGCCGTTACAGAGCAACTTATTGCAGATAATCGTAGACATTTAGTTAAAATCATTGGACCTAATGAAGGTTCAACATCCACCTCTGTTATGAATAAATGGGTTGCAGATAATGCGGCGGATTATGTTGATATTTTTTCAAGTCATAATTATCAGGATTTCATAACCGATGAAAATTATAATCCTGATAATGATAATGCCGTTCTTTTGCCTTTGGCTGGTTCTAGAATTCAGCAGGCTGTTAATTTGGAGCCTAATAAAGAATATACTCTAACCTTTAAAATTAAACTTAAAATCGCTGACAGACTAACTACAAGCGGCGCTTTGATTTTTGGTGCTTGGAATCCTGAAAAACTTGCTGGTTTTAATATTATTGAAGCGGGCGGTCAGCCTATACAAAGGCTTAACCGTAAAAGCGTAAAAATGATTGATGCTTCTGAACTTGATGATGGAATTCAAGAAATCAGTATGAACTTTAATAGTGACTCTGCTAAAAAAGCCGTTATTGGTATTTTCCGTGATGTTAAAGAAACAGCATCTATTGTTAAGTTATTAGCCGCTTCTCTTACTGTTACTGGTGAAACTACAAATCTATTAACGCACCCTGATTTAACCGCAATACCTGCCGGCAAACTCTTTAGTATAAAAGATGCGATTGAATTTATGGGTCAAGTTTGGAAACATGCTAACTGCGAAAAAGAGCGTTCCGGAGATCCTTATTGGCATCTTCGCGGTTGTGCTCAAACCACAATTGGATATGTTGAAAAAACAGGTAAACCCGTCTGGTTTGATGAATATAACGTGCGTATCGAAAAAGGTCATTTTGATGAGCCTTGGCACGGTACTCACAGAGCCGCAAGTATGCAGTCACTTATGAATTCAGGTATTCAGTCCTCACTTATGTGGACTCTTATTGACCAACAATGGCCCGACAATCATTGCACTAATCAGGATGCCTTTGTGGATGGTGACCATCGCTACGGTGTAATGCCTGTTCTAACCCGTTCTTTAGTACCTCATCCTGTTTATTATTCAACAGGTCTTGTTATGAAGTTTATGGGTGGAGCTCCGGGTACGCATATTTATGAGGGCATTGGCTCTGATTTCTTGCACGCAACCGTTTCCAAAATGCCTGATGGTAATATAAGTGTTCTTGTTATCAACAATAAATCAAAAGCCGATGATTTTACTATTGATTTTAGCGAAAAATTAGGAGTTAAGCTTAATCGTCGTTTGTATGATCCCGAAACAATAGTTCCCGACGAAAGAGCAAAACAGATTGAAGCAGACTTGGTGTTTGATGTTGATGTTGTTCTTAAAGATAGATTGCCCGCAGGAGGCGTAGCAGTTTACACAACTATTAAATAACAACCTTATCAGGAGGTAATTTTTATGAAAAACTTAAAAATTTTAAACTCTAAACCCATTCAAGAGGATTTTTGGGGTAACGGTGCAATTTATCACGGATATGCTGGTATGCCCGATGATGCTGGTAGAATTTATCCTGAAGAATTATGTATTTTAGAGGCAGAACGCGCCGCAAAAATGAAGCTTAAAATTGCTCGTACATATTATACTTGGTGGGCTTGGGATCACAAAACCAACACTTGGAATTGGGACAATGAAATTATGACTCCTTTTTACAAATGGCTCCAGCGTATGAAGGATGCCAATATTTCCGTTGCCCTTAATACAGGTTGGTGGTGTCCGGGTGATATATTATCCAACTGCCACGCAGGTCCTTCTCCTTTTACTGTCGAGGGTGACTGGAAGGCATCTGTTGAAAAATATGCCGATTGGGTAAGTGAAACAGTGCATCAGCTTATAGAAGTTCGTGGATTTACAAACATTAAAATTTTAGTTCTTTTCACTGAGCCTCAGCATCTTTCAGGTACTCCGATGACCGAGGATATGACTCCTTATCAGTGTTGGTATGATTGCTCAAAAGCTGCACATGATGCTCTTGTTCGTGACGGCAGGCGTGATTTGGTTAAGCTTATGGGACCTAATGAAGGCAGTACAGTTACTTCAGATATGCTTCATTGGGTTGCCGATAATACAGATGATTTTCTCGATGTATATTCCTCTCACGCTTATCAATTCTCTGCCGAAATTCCTTATGAATATATTAAAAACGGTAGTGGTATTATTTCAGCTGGAATTGCGGGAGGTAGAGCCTTTAAATCGGTTACATTAAAGCCTGATACCGAATACACTGCAAAAATAGAATTGTTTTCTGAAAAAGAAATTGAATCGCACTCCGAAAGCAGAATTATTTTTGGTTTATTCAAGGATATAGGCAATAATGATGTTTATTATAATGGACTTCCCCTTGGTGGAGTTACCGAGGATAGCCTTATTTACATTAAACCCGAGGACATTGAAACAACCAAAAAAGCCTATGAATTTACCTTTAAAACCGCCGATGAAGTTAAAGCCAATATCGGTATGTTTTACGATATTAGAACAATATCTTCTTCAAAAATCTGCCTTATGAGTCTTAGAGATTGTGAAGGAAATGAACTTATAGAAAATTCTAATTTCGGTAAAGGTTTAGAAGATTGGACTACACTTTACTGCGGCGGTGCAAGTGATGCTTATGTTGATTGGCAAAAATGGTGCAAAACAGGTATGCAGTATGTTCCTAATGGCAAGGCGTTTTGCTATGATGAGTATAATGTAATCTACAATAAGGATTTCTCTCGTGATAATCACGGCGCAGAAATGGCGTCGACTACTCTTGCTTTTATGAACTGTGGCGTTAATTTTTCACTTCTTTGGACAGTTTTTGATCAACAATGGCCTAACAATCATACATATAATGCAGATTGCTTCCACGATGGTGACCATCGTTATGGTGTAATGCCAAACCTTTTAAGAAGTACGGTTCCTTATAAAAATTATTATGCTTTTTCACTTATCAGCCGTTATATTGATGGTGGTTCGGTTGTTTATAAGGGTGAGGGCGAGCACAGACTTGTTACAACTATGTCTGTTTCTAAGGATGGCGAAATTACCGTAATCGTAGTTAACCGCAAAGAGGAAGATGATGAATTCACCATCAATTTTGAAGAGACATTAAATGGTGTTTCCCTTAATCGTCACCTTTTCAATCCTGCAACCTGTGTGCCTGATAAAAAGGCTGATATTATTGGAACAGATAAAGTATTTGAAAATATTTCATCTACCTTAACTGATAAGATTCCTGCATTCGGTGTTGCAGTTTATACTACCATTTTAGATTAAATCTTGAGGTGTTTTTTATGGAGAAATTAAGAATTAATAATGTAAAACCTGTTTGTGAGGATTTCTGGGGTAATGGTGCTATTTACCACGGTTACGCGGGTATGCCCGATAGTGCAGGTCGAGTTTACTCGGAAGAACAATGCGTCATTGAAGCTAATCGAGCCGCTGATATGAAACTTAAAATAGCCCGTACATTTTATGGCTGGTGGGCTTGGGATGAGAAAACCAATACTTGGGATTGGGACAATGAGATTATGACCATCTTTTATAAATGGCTCCAGCGGATGAAGGATGGCGGTGTTACGGTTGCACTTAATACAGGTTGGTGTTCTCCCGGTGATATAAATTCCACTAGTTGGAACGGCAAAAGTCCTTTTACCGTTGAGGGTGATTGGGAGCAAAGCAAAAAGAATTATGGCGATTGGGTTAGCGAAACCGTAAAACAGCTTATTATAAAGCGTGGTTTTACTAACATTAAAATTTTTGTAATGTTTACTGAGCCACAGCGTTATAGCGGAATTTACCCTGAAAAGCATCCATATGATTGTTGGCTTGAAGGTGTTAAAGCGGCGCATAACGCTCTTGTTCGTGACGGGCTTAGAGATAAAATTAAATTGATGGGTCCAAATGAGGGAAGCACAGTTACCTCCGAAATGCTTCATTGGGCAGCTGAACACGCAAAGGAATATTTGGATATTTATTCAAGCCATACATATCAGTTTGTTGATCAAACACCTAAAAAGTTTGTTACGCCTGGTAAAAAAAGCATTGGTATGGGTGTTCCAGGTAGTAGATTTTGCAAAACAGTTGCGCTTAAAACAAACACCGATTACACTATTTCTTTAAACTTATCGGCAAATTTTATGGAAGAAACATCCGATGACAGCTTCATATATTTTGGACTTTTCCTTGATGATGGAAGAAATGATGTTCATACTGCTGATGGTCACGGACCTTCTATTTCGGCTGCCGATGGTAGTGTGTGCAGTTTAAAATCTTCTGATTTTAACGCGGATAATGTGACACAATTTTCTTTGGAATTTAATTCCGGTGAAGCAACAAGTGGTGTGTTAGGTGTTTTCCACGATATTAAAACAAGTGCAGCCTCATATTGCTCTTTTATTGAATTAAAAGAAAATGCAAGCGGAGAAGTTGTTTCGGTTTTAGATAACGATTCTTTCGATAGTTGGAGATTGATTTGTGCTGTTGAGGCTAACGATGATGTTTACTCTGATTGGTATAGATGGTCAAAAACTGGTCTTCAGTATGTGCCCCAGGGAATGCCTTATTGCTTTGATGAGTACAATTCTACTTACGATAGAGATAATTCAAGGGATACCCACGGTGCAGATATTTGTATGGCGGCAATTTCATTTATGAATAGTGGTTGCCAATCTTCACTTCTTTGGACGGTGTTTGACCAGCAATGGCCTAACAACCATACAACAAACGCCGATTCATTTGTTGATGGTGACCATCGTTGTGGTGTTATGCCTGTGCTTACACGCAGTCTCGTGCCATATAAGTCGTATTACGCTTTCTCAATTTTAAGCAGATATGTTGACGGTGAGGGCACAAAAGTTTATGAAGGCTTTGGTGAAAATAATGTGCAAACTACAATGTCTGTTTCTTCCGATGGTGATGTAACTGTTGTAGTTGTAAATAACAAACCCGAAGATGATGAATTTACTATTAATTTTGATAAATCATTAGAAGGTGTTAAGTTAAATCGTCACGCTTTTGATCCCAAAACTTGTATTCCTGATGAAAAAGCAGAAATCATAGGTATTGATAAGGTATTTGAAAATATTGAGGAATCTTTAACCGATAAAATACCCGCATATGGCGTAACTGTTTATACTACTCATAATGATTAATGTGTATAATTTTTAAATATTTAGTACATTTTTTTAACTGTTTTTTTATAATTAATTGACAATCAAAATTGTTAATGATAAAATATCCAAAAAAGGCAAACAGCCTTTTTTGGATATTTTTTTGGTGGTGTTTTTATGCTTAATTTAAAAATTGCTAACGACAAACCGGTTCAAGAAAACTTTTTAGGAAATGGCGCTGTTCATCACGGATACGCAGGTATGCCGGATGATGCAGGTCGTGTTTATTCTAAAGAACAATGCGAAATTGAGTCAAACCGCGTTGCAAATATGAAACTGAAAATTGCTCGAACTTATTATAAATGGTGGGCGTGGGATGAAAAAACCAATACTTGGAATTGGGATAATGAAATAATGACCGCTTTTTACAAGTGGCTCCAGCGTATGAAGGATGGCGGTGTTACTGTAGCCCTTAACACAGGTTGGTGGTGTCCCGGTGATATTCTTTCAAATGGCCACGGAGGAAAATCACCTTTTACCGTTGAAAATGATTGGGAACAATCTGTGAAAAATTATGCAGATTGGGTTAGCGAAACGGTTTATCAGCTTGTAGAAGTACGAGGCTTTACCAATGTTAAAATCCTTATACTATTCACTGAGCCTCAAAATGTAAAAAGCAAGCTTGAATCATATAAGCGTTGGTTTGATTGCTCAAAAGCGGCGCACAATGCGCTTGTTCGTGATGGTAGACGAGATTTAGTTAAACTTATGGGGCCAAACGAAGGAAGCACAGATACTTCTGAAATGCTTCATTGGACAGCAGAAAATGCAAGTGAATTTATAGATATTTATTCCAGTCACAATTACCAGCACAAACGAAATGTAGAAAGTCTTTTAGTGAGAACGGGTGAAGGGGTTGTATCTATCACAAGAGCAGGCGGACGCATTTGCAGAACTGTTCCTATAAAGCCAAACACTAATTATATTGCCTACGCTGATGTGCTTTTGCAAAATAACAACATAGAAAACCAATACGGTATTTCTCATTTTGGTGTTTTTCCTGATGACGGAAGAAATGATATACACGGAGTTGGTTGTTTTGGGCCAAATTATCCGTTGGTCAATGGCAGTTTTGTTTCTGTTCATCCTAAAAATTTAAGTGAGGAGTATAAACGCCTTAATGTTGAATTTAATTCTGGTGAAAACGAAAGCTGTGTTATTGGCTATTTTCATGATGTAAAAACATATGGTACTTCGGTTGTTGAACATATTGGATTAAAGGAAAAGGGTGGCGATAAAAACATAGTACCAAACGGATGTTTTGAAAATGGTTTTGACGGTTGGAAAATCCTTTTTGGTGGATCTACAATCGACTCATACTACGATTTTTACAAATGGGCAAAAACAGGCTTACAGTATGTTCCAAACGGTATGCCTTATTGCTTTGACGAATATAATTCAGCATATAGTTATGATTATTCTTATGATTCTCACGGTGCTGAAATTTCCACCGCCGCAGTGTCGCTTATGAATAGCGGTGTTCAGTTTTCATTACTTTGGACCTTGTTTGACCATCAATGGCCGAATAATCACGCTGAGGGTGGTAACAATTTCCACGATGGTGACCATAGGTTTGGACTTGCACCTATTTTAACGCGCAGTTTAGCTCCTCACAAATCGTATTACGCTTTTTCTCTTATAAGCAGATATGTTGATGGTGAGGGTACTAAAGTTTATGAGGGCTTTGGAAAAAATTGTTTACATACTACGATGTCTGTTTCTCCCAAAGGAGATATAACCGTGGTTGTTGTAAATTGTAAGGATATAGATGATGAATTTGAGATTAGTTTCGAGCGTCCTTTGGATTTTGTGAATTTAAATCGTCATAGTTTTAACCCCAAAACTTGTGTTCCCGATGAAAAAGCAGAAATAATTGGTATTGATAAGGTTTTTGAAAATGTTTCTGCGTTTTTATTTGATAAAATTGCGGCTTATGGAGTAAATGTTTACACAACACATATTGATTAACTTAGACAAAACGCCCCGTTGCATTTTATGCAATAGGGGCGTTTTTTGAATATCACGTAAATAGGTTTCTTTTAATAACCTTTTGGTAGTATTTATGGATTGAAACACTATTTTTTTGGATGTATAATTAACTTAACATAGTGAAGGAGCAAAATTTCTATTTAAAAATGTTTTCAATAGCTCCAATAAGCTTATGTGGTTTAATAAATATAGAAAGAGGGATATTTATGAAAAAAGTAATTAGTGTTCTGCTATCGGTGATTATTGTTTGTGTATCATTATTTGTACCAACAGTTATGGCTGATACAGATGATTCAGAACTGCTTTACGATGGCGGATTCGAAGAAACAAAAACGGGTTTGTTGGTCCAAAAACAGAAATACGATGGTGTTACTTATGAAAATACACACGTTTGGTATAGACCGTCACATAACTCTGAAATCGTAGTGGACGGAACAAACAAGGCACTTAAACTCAATCGTTTTGCATACCAAAGTGTAGAAATTTTAGAAAACAGAACCTACATTTTAAAATTCAAAGCAAAAGGTGCTACATCTGAATTTAAAATTTTGGCATCATTAAGGAATTTAAGAGACAGAGCAAGCATTCTTGTTTCTAAAAATATAGCAGTTTCTGTAAGTGAGGATTGGGTAGAGTATTCGGCAGTTTTTGAAGTAGGTTCATTCTTTGCTGATGTTACTGATTACGCTTTAGGTTTGGATACACAGTCAGATAACAATTCTGTGCTTTTAGATGATATTTCCTTTAAAGCAATTCCCGAATATAAGCTTACCGCTACTGCTACTGAGGGTGGTACAGCTACTGTAAGTGATGATGTTGTTAAAGAGGGTGCAACTGTAACCTTTACTGCTCAACCTTCCGTACAATACCTATTTGAAGGTTGGTTCTATGTTGGGGCAACCGAACCTGTTTCTACCGACTTAGTATATAATGTAACCGTTACAAGTGATATTGATCTAATTGCCAAATTTGTTTATAATACCGAATTGCTTTATGACGGTGGATTTGAACAAACCGAAACAGGCTACTTAGTTCAAAAACAAAAATACGATGGTGTTACGTTTGAAAACACACATGTTTGGTACAGGCCGTCACATAACTCCGAAATTGTAGTGGATGGAACAAACAAGGCACTTAAGCTCAACCGTTTTGCATACCAAAGTGTAGAAATTTTAGAAAACAGAACCTACATTTTAAAATTCAAAGCAAAAGGTGCTACATCTGAATTTAAAATTTTGGCATCATTAAGGAATTTAAGAGACAGAGCAAGCATTCTTGTTTCTAAAAATATAGCAGTTTCTGTAAGTGAGGATTGGGTAGAGTATTCGGCAGTTTTTGAAGTAGGTTCATTCTTTGCTGATGTTACTGATTACGCTTTAGGTTTGGATACACAGTCAGATAACAATTCTGTGCTTTTAGATGATATTTCCTTTAAAGCAATTCCCGAATATAAGCTTACCGCTACTGCTACTGAGGGCGGTACAGCTACTGTAAGTGATGATGTTGTTAAAGAGGGTGCAACTGTAACCTTTACCGCAGAAGCTATGGATGGCTATGAATTTGTAGGTTGGTTCTACTCAAACAGCACAGAAGCGCTTTCTGTAAACAGGATATACGAAGTAATTGTAAACAGCGACATTTCCTTAATCGCAAAGTTTAAATATGTTGGTTTATCTCTGCTTTATGATGGCGGGTTTGAGGCTACAAAATTAGGTTCAATATCATATGCACAAGCTTACGATACCGTCACATATGAATCTGCACATATTTGGTATAAGCCTTCTCATAGTTCGGAAGTTGTGCAAGATGGAATGAACAAAGCGCTTAAGCTTGCTCGTTTCGCCTACCAAAGTGTAGAAATTTCTGAAAATACGTCATATATTTTAAAATTCAAGGCAAAAAATGCCTCTGCAGATTTAAAACTTTTAGTTTCATTAAGAAATCTTAAAGACAGAAATCAGGTTTTTGCTCTTGTAAACAGTAAAACTATTACAGCCGGACAAGATTGGACAGAGTATAGTGTTGTCATAAATGTAAATAATCTTCTTGAAGGTGTTACCGATTATACCTTGGGTTTGGATGCTGGTGCAGAAAATTCTGTGCTTATTGATGATATTACATTTAAAAACAATCTTTCAACCGCCTACAACAATGCTGCCGCCCTTCGTACTTCAGAAGCTAGCTCTACAGGCAAAAACGGTCTTAGAATTTACAATGAAATTAAAAAGGATTGGATCGAAGAAAACAATATTGTTGAATTTGGTTCTATAGCAATACTAACCGAAAAATCAAATGGTGTGGAGCTTAGTCATCAAGCTGACGGCATAATTGAAGGTGTTGCATATAAACAAAATGCGCAGGATATGTTATTGTGGGATGAAACAGAAAGCACATATATTTATACCGCGTATTTAACGAGCATAAATGAGAAAAACTATGATGCTGATATTCAGGTTCGCACTTATGCGGTTGATAACAAAGGTAACTATTATTATGGAGATATCGTAGTAGTAAGCGTTTTTAAAGTTGCCAATTCTATTGATAACGGCTTTTCGTTGAATGGCAATGAGCCTTCTAAAATAGATAAAGTTGCTTTTTATACATTTATTTCCGACACCACCAAGGATAATTATTTACAGTGGTGTCAAGTTAATGATTATAAAATAGGCGAGCTTTATAATCAAAAATACATTGATTAATCCATATCTAAAGAGCGGGTTTTATTGCTTGCTCTGAAAGGTTCTCATCTCCCCTATAAATATTCCCCGATAGTTTTAACTTATCGGGGAATATTTATATAAAACATCGGTTGTTTAAGTGAAATATCCATATAATTCCAATATATCTATGTCTAAAAGTTTTTAGGTTCAAATAGGTTTCTTTTTCAAACCTTTTGGTAGTATTTTTGGATTGTAATAGGTGTTTTTCAGGTGTATAATAAATTCAAAATAGCAAAGGGTGTGTAAAAATTGGATTTTAAAAAAATTAAGATAACTGAGATTCACCCGTTTGTAAGATGTGGTGTTTTTGCCGACCATTTGGTTCACACAGATTACGTTTCGCCTTTAGAACACAGAGTTTTTTATATCGAGCAGGGCGGAGCTGATTTTTGGGTTAAAGATAAACATTATAAATTACAAAAAAATGATGTTTTTTATGTTAGTGTTGGCACACCATATAAAATGGAAGCCTTTAAGGAGTCGGCTATATTTGTTTTGTATTTTGATATGACTATGAAAAACAGCAATTTCAAGGAACGGATAAAACCGCGTGGAATTGTGCATAATTCTGATTTTTTATGTCAATTTAAGCTTATTGACAAAAATGGTGAGGTTGATTATTTATATTTGAATAGTCCGGTCACCGTTAAGTGGATAAACAGAATTAAACTTCAGTCTATAGAGGATATTTCTAACGAATATGTTATAAGTAAATTGTCTGGCCTTGTTACCATTCTTCTTTCAGAAATGTTAGACAACCAAAATATGACCATTAAGCGAAAATCGTTTGTTTATGTGGCAGAGTTTATTACAGATTATATTCATAAAAACTACAGCAAAAAAATTGTTTTGGAAGATTTCGAAGAACTATTAAACTTTCATAAAAATTATTTAAATCGTTGCTTTAAAAAGTATACGGGAGTATCAATTTATAAGTATCTGTTGAATTATCGCTTAGAAAAGGCTACGTATTTTTTAATGTATACAGGTATGTCAGTAAACGAGGTTGCGGAAAAGGTTGGTTTTGAAAACAGTAAAAGTTTTTCTACGGCATTCAAAAAAGCATATTTAATAACTCCTTCAAGCTTATTGGGGATAAAATATAAAAAATAAAAGAGGGTATATTTATGAAAAAAACAATTAGCGTTTTTCTCGCCGTAATCATTGTTGTATCTACATTTATAACCACGGCCATAGGCGCAGATAACAATGTGCAGGATTTAAATCTGCTTATAAACGGAGATTTTTCTAATGATTCGAATTTTGATACAAACACAACCAATTATAAGGGCGGTGACGATGGATTAGGTAAATGGATAAATATTGCTACCGGAGTTAAAAACTTTGAATATACTGCTAATGAGGGTATGAATGGAAGCGGTGCAGTAAAATCAACAGTATCTGCACCAAATTATTACATACGTACGTTCGGTCAGGCAGTAATGGTAGAAAAAAACACAGATTATATTATCACCTTTAAATTCAAGGGTAATATCGGCGGAAAAATCAATGCAGGTGCGTTTAAAATTTATACACATGCCATTAAAGACAATTGTGTAAGTGAAGATTCCTATGTGGTGCTTGAAGCATCCGAGGATTGGATTGAATATACCGTTAAGTTTAACACGGGCAATAACAATAAAATTTATGTTGGCTTTGGCGGTATGGATAACGGTAAAGCAGGGGATTATTATTTAATCGATGACGTTAGCCTTTATAAAGCAGATATGGTTGCAATTGTAAACCTAAGTGCTGAGGAGGGTGGAAGTGTTGCTGGAGGCGGTTATTATGCCGAAAATACAAAAGCTACCATTACTGCAATACCTAATGTCGGTTATGATTTTGATGGTTGGTATTTAAACGGCCAAAAGATTTACGATACCCCAACCGCTATAGTTGATGCCAAGAAAGAAAACCAGGCTTTAATTTACACCGCAAGGTTTATAAAAAAAGTAACGGATTTAAACGAGCTTATTTATGATGGCGGTTTTGATTTAACAAGTAAGGTTGCTTCGGCAGAGGGTGCGGCTACCGTCACCTATGAATCTGCACATATTTGGTATAAGCCTTCTACTAGCTCCGCAGTAGAAAACGATGGTGAAAATAAAGTTTTAAATCTAAAATCTTGGATTTATCAAAGCGTTAAAATTTCAGAAAACACATCTTATGTTTTGAAATTCAAGGCAAAAAATGCTTCAACAGATTTAAAAATCAATGTGTATTTAAGAAATTTAAGAAACAGAAGCGAAACTTTATTTTACCAAAAAACCGAAACCATTATAGCAGGTAGTGATTGGAAAGAATATTCCCTTGTTATAGATGTTAAAAATTTCCTTGCGAATGTTACCGATTATGCCTTAGGGCTTCAAGCAGGTGACGGCAATTCGGTGCTCTTAGATGATATTTCGTTAAAAAAGATTGAAAATTACAGGGTTACCGCTGTTGCACAAAATGGCGGAACGGCAACAGTAAGTAAAGAACTTGCCAACGATGGAGAGGTTGTTACCTTTAAGGCAGAACCTTCGAAAAATTATAAATTTATTGGTTGGTTTCGTGAAAATGAAGGAGTTGCACTTTCAACCGACGCTGTATATGACCTAACCGTAACAGGGGATATTACCTTGATCGCTAAATTTGATTTGGATATCGAAACCGATCCCGACGAACTGATTTTTGATGGAGGATTTGAGTTTAGCAATTCAGTAGCCAATGCAGAAAGCTATGATTCAGTAACCTATGAATCTGCACATATTTGGTATAAGCCCTCAACTAGCTCTGCCATTGAAAGCGATGGAGATAACAAGGCTTTAAACCTTAAATGCTTGATATATCAAAGTGTTAAGGTTACCGAAAATACTACTTATATTTTAAAATTCAAAGCAAAGAAGGCTTCAACAGATCTAAAAATCAATGTGTATTTACGAAATTTAAGGGATCGTAATGAAACCTTGGTGTTTGAAAAATCACCCACCATTTCGGTTGGTGAAGATTGGAAAGAATATTCGGTTATTTTTAGCGTTAATAATCTTCTCGAAAACGCAACCGATTATGCTTTAGGATTACACTGCGGAGACGGTAACTCGGTGCTCTTGGACGATATTTCATTAAAAGAAATAGATGCCGACTTTTTGTCAGCTGAAGTAACCACTATGCGTGGAGGTACTGCTACTATGGAGCCGCCTACTGTGGTGCTAGGCGGTCAGGTTACCTTTACTGCCTTTCCGGATGAAGGCAATGAGTTTGTAGGATGGTATTTGGCGGGCGCAACGAATAAGGGTCCGATTTCTACTGAAAGAATTTTTACAACCGTAATTACCGAAAATATAAATCTTATTGCTATATTTGGCGGTGATAAATATCCCGATAATACATATAATTGGCAAAACGGAAATGCCGAAACAGGCAACACTGACGGATGGGTTAATATCTATGGCAAAGACTCATTAAGTGTAACTACTGATAATGTGTGTGAGGGCGATTATTCTTTCTTACTAACTAAGGAGGATGAAAATCGCCGCCCAACAATGGTTACAAAAGACGGTATACTTTTAAAGGGCGGACACAAATATACCATTTCGTGTAATTTACGTAGCTACAACACATATGTAAGACCGTTTTTGTCAACCAGTTCTGAATACCAAGAGGGTAAAACAGATTTTGTGTATAGTAGCGAAACAATTAACATTCGCGATGATATGTATATTTATCATACGATTGCAGATCTCTTGCCGGAGAAAAGAAAATACTCTTCAATTTTGTTCTCAAACTACACAAATATCTATGCAAGCGTAAATGGTTGGGTGAATTATACTATGACATTTGAAGTTCCACATTCTTATGACGGTACGGTTGTTTATTTTGGATTGCAATGTCGTTCGGGTGTTGGTGAGGCAATGCTGGATAATCTTACAGTCGTTGAAGAAGAATTGGATTTCACAACTCAAAAGAGTCATAAGCTTTACGGCGAATGGTTATATAATCTATTTGAAAACGGCGGTTTTGAGCGAAAGAATACAGGTGATTTTACTGATTTGCCAAAGGGTTTTGAGCTTTCCAATACTAATTCTTGTGAAGGCGAAAACCATATAAAAGTTAATGCTAACTCAGGCGTTTATGTTAAGAAACTTAACCTTACAAAAAATCAGTGGTACCATCTTAATTATTATATAAAATCTAACACAAGCGGAAATTCTTATATTGGCATTAGCTTTGTGAAGCCAAAAGATAATGCGGATTTTTCCAATCCCTCAGAGCTTGAAATAACTGCATTTTATCACAATGCCACAAGCAAATGGCATAGGGATGGGATTAAGTTTTACACTTCAAATACCATGGCGGAGGTATATTTAATTATTTATAGTGGCTCTAACGCCTTTGAAATAGATGATTTGAGCTTGTTTGCAGAAAAAACTGCCAGGGAGCAAAATCCAAACAATCCTTCTCTTTTGCCAGAGTACGATTATGAGGGTGATGGTATTTTGCGTGATAAATATGATATTTTGTATAATAATATTCAAAATGGCGTCGGGTATGATCCTTCAACGAGTCCTACTACCGGTGATTCGAGTTATTCTGCAATTATTATGGCAGTTGTGTTAATGCTTTCTTCATTCATTGCTATTTTTGTTACTAAATCTAAAAGGAGGTTGAAGTAATGAAAAATGTTTTTGTTAAAGTAATCGCACTATTAATATGTATATTTATTGCTTTTGCTTGCTGTGGTTGTAATTCCACGGATAATGATAATAATATGGTAAGCTCTCAAGTTAAGCAAGAAGATGACAGTTCTCGAACAGAGCAGATAGATTCGAGTTTATCTTCAGACACAGATGATTTTTCAGAACAGGATACAGTATTAGATAATTATGATGATTTTGATTCTATTGATATTAATGATTTTGAAAATGATGAGATATATGAGATTAAAGCGAAAATTTACAATGACATTCCTTTAAGCACCAAGTATATGGGTTCGGGTTCAGGCGTATATTATTGCTATTCTTATATGCCTGATTCAATGGGCGTAAATGCTACCGATGAACAAATAGCCTTCGAAATGGATCGTTTGCAGAACATGGGAGTGCACACCGTACGCACTATGTTTAAATTTCTATGGGCAAGAGATGAAAAATTTGCAAGCGGTTGGAACTGGGAAAGCGATAATATGAAAGCGGTGTATCGTTGGTTGAGTGAGATGCAAAAACGCGATATTGACGTTATAATAAATCCGTGGAATTTTATGTGGTTATACAACGGCGATGCCTCAATCACCGATACCGACTATTTTAGAACCGATGATTTTACTGTAAATTCAGAACGTTGGTGTACAGCTGTAACAGAACTTTTTAAACAACTGCGTGCTCGCGGATATAACAACGCAAAATATTTAATGCTATTCACAGAGCCAATTTATAAAAGAGATAAAAGTGATGATATTTATAATTGCTATGTTGAAAATGCCAAACGCTTACATACTATGTTAGTGGATGCTAAGCTTAGAAATAGCATTCAAATCATCGGACCAAATCGTAGTGACGATGATACGGATTTATTGCAAAAATGCATAGATGAAGCGGATGAAGCCTTTGATATTTATAGTCAACATCAGTATTTAAGAGCTTCGTCTATAACCAACGATACCTATTATGATGACGGTGTATTAAAATATTCCCCTTATGTTAAGTTAATGAAGGGGAGTAAAGCGAAAAATAAGCCCTTTTGGATTGATGAATACGGTATTCAGGACGCCTCTATTGCTTACTCAAATGTTGGTGAAGATAATGAAATACGTGGTGTTCAATTGGCTGTTGGCATAACCGCCGCTATGAATGTAGGCGTAGATAATGTGCTGGTTTGGACCTTTGCAGACCAAAAATGGCCAAATCAAGATAACACCAATAACACAGGTGGATTTAGTGATGGTGTATCAGTACACGGAATGTTAAATGATATTCGTTTCACAATGGTGCCTAAAGCACAATACTACGCATATTCGTTGCTATCAAGATATTGCGGTCGCAATAACGGTAAAACATATTTAGCTACACCGTACGAGGAATATGAATATTGGGGAGTAACATTGGGATGCGTGCAGACATCTGATGGAAATTGGACAATTATTGTTACAAACAACAACGCAGAAGACATAAAAATAAGCATAGATATTAAAAAATCTCTTGGTGGAGTTAAATTTTATAGACATCAATATATAGCAAGCGAAGTTGTAAAAAATATTGCAGGACAGATTATTCCTGCAAACAAAACATTTAAAAATGTGACAGTTAGCTTGAATGATATTTTGCGTCCCAGCAGTGTTGCAGTTTATACAACTATTAAAGGATAATTTGCTTGATTTTTGGAGAGTTCCGGTATGATACATTTGAAAATTAATAATATTAAACCTGTTCAAGAAAATTTCTTAGGTAATGGTGCAGTACACCATGGTTTTGCAGGTATGCCTGATGATGCAGGTCGTGTTTATACTGAAGAGCAGTGCGAAATTGAGTCAAACCGCGTTGCAAATATGAAACTGAAAATTGCTCGAACTTATTATAAATGGTGGGCGTGGGATGAAAAAACCAATACTTGGGATTGGGATAATGAAATAATGACTGCTTTTTACAAGTGGCTTCAGCGAATGAAGGATGGTGGTGTTACTGTTGCTCTCAATACAGGGTGGTGGTGTCCCGGTGATATTCTTTCAAATTTTCATGGTGGTATAGCCCCGTTTACCGTAGAGGGTGATTGGAATGCATCTGTTCAAAATTATGCCAATTGGGTAAGTGAAACGGTGCATCAGCTTATAGAAGTTCGTGGATTTACTAATATTAAAATATTAGTTTTGTTTACCGAACCTCAGAATTTAAAAAGCAAGCTTAAATCATATCAAGATTGGTTTGATTGTTCAAAAGCGGCACATGATGCTTTGGTACGCGACGGTAGGCGTCATTTGGTTAAACTAATGGGACCTAATGAGGGTAGCACTGATACTTCCGAGATGCTTCATTGGGCGGTTGAAAACTCAAATGAATACATTGATATTTACTCAAGTCATAATTATGAATACAACCGCACAGTTCAGTATAGTTTTGTAAAAACAGGCAAGGGTGTAGTGTCAATTTCTACTCCCGGAGGACGGGTTTGCCGTACTATTTGTATAAATCCTAATACGGAATATGTTGCATATGCAGACTTTTATCTTCAAAAGCATAATAATATAAATCAAAACGGTATCATACATTTTGGAGTTTTTAAAGATAATGGTAGCAATGATATTCACGCAACCGATGGCTTTGGTCCAAATTACCCTTTGGTTAAAGGAAGTTACATTTCTGTTCATCCTAAAAATTTAGATGAGGACTATCAGCGTTTTTCCTTTGAATTTAATTCAGGTGAAAATACCAGTTGTGTAATAGGATATTTTCACGATGTTAAGACATCAGCCACATCAGTTGTTGAGTTCATTGGATTAAAGGAAAAGGGAAGTAATGTAAACATTGTACCCAACGGAAATTTTGAAAATTATTTTGATGGATGGGAAATTCCGTTTGCGGGCTGTATAACAGATTCATATTTTGATTATTACAAATGGTCAAAAACAGGCTTACAGTATGTTCCAAACGGTATGCCTTATTGTTTTGATGAATATAATTCCGCGTATAGTTATGATTATTCTTATGATTCTCACGGTGCTGAAGTTTGCACCGCCGCAGTGGCGCTTATGAATAGTGGTGTTCAGTTTTCATTACTTTGGACCTTGTTTGACCATCAATGGCCGAATAATCACGCTGAGGGTGGTAACAATTTCCACGATGGTGACCATAGGTTTGGACTTGCACCTATTTTAACGCGCAGTTTAGCTCCTCACAAATCGTATTACGCTTTTTCTCTTATAAGCAGATATGTTGATGGTGAGGGTACTAAAGTTTATGAGGGCTTTGGAAAAAATTGTTTACATACTACGATGTCTGTTTCTCCCAAAGGAGATATAACCGTGGTTGTTGTAAATTGTAAGGATATAGATGATGAATTTGAGATTAGTTTCGAGCGTCCTTTGGATTTTGTGAATTTAAATCGTCATAGTTTTAACCCCAAAACTTGTGTTCCCGATGAAAAAGCAGAAATAATTGGTATTGATAAGGTGTTTGAAAATATTAATGACACATTGTCCGACAAAATCCCTGCTTATTCTGTTCAAATTTACACCACCCATTTGGACTAATTGTATATTTTTTGACCTATTTTTATACTTTTTAAACCATTTTTTACTGTTCATATTGACCGTAAAGTTAACAAGTGTTATAATATAGCCGAAAATCCAAAACTTGGATTTTCGGCTATTTAAGTAAGCAAGGAGTACTGTATATGAACGAACTTAAAATTAAAAATTCTGTACCTGTTCAAGAGAATTTTGAGGGTAATGGTGCAGTTTATCACGGATATGCAGGTATGCCTGACCATTGCGGTCGAGTTTATACGGAAGAACAATGCATAATCGAAGCGAAAAGAGCAACAGATATGAAACTCAAAATAGCTCGAACCTTTTATGGTTGGTGGGCGTGGGATGAAGCTTCTAAATCTTGGAATTGGGATAATGAAAGAATGAAGCCATTTTATCGCTGGCTGCAGCGTATGAAGGATGGGGGAGTTACAGTTGCTCTTAATACAGGCTGGTGCTCACCCGGAGATATTAATTCCACCAGTTGGAATGGCAAAAGTCCATTTACTGTTGAAGGTGATTGGGAAGCTAGTCTAAAAAATTATGGCGATTGGGTAAGTGAAACTGTAAATCAGTTAATTATAAAGCGTGGATTTGACAATATTAAAATATTTGTTATGTTCACAGAGCCTACAAGACATAGCGGCAAACACGAAAAAGCCCCCTTTGACTGTTGGTATGATGCAGTAAAGGCGGCTCATGATGCTTTGGTTAGAGACGGTCGCAGAGATTTAATTAAATTTATGGGCGCAAATGAGGGTAGCGGAGTCACTTCTCATATGCTTAAATGGGCGGCAGAAAACGCTGATGATTTGATTGATATTTATTCAAGTCATACCTATCAACACCAAGCCAATATTCCAAATAGCTATAAAAAAAGCGGCAAGTTTGCTGCCGTTTTTGCTCAAATGCCGGGTGGTAGAATTGCTCGTACAGTTGAAATAAAACCCAATACAGATTATGTATTAAAGTCTGAGGTTTTCTTTAAAAAGGCTCATAATGAAAAATCCGAAGGCGGTATACATTTTGGCGCATTTATTGATGACGGTAGGGGAGATATTCATATTGCCGAAGGTAATGGTCCAAATTTCCCGCTAGCGCCTAATAGCGTAATTACTGTTAATCCTGATGATTTAAGTGAAGATTATAGTTTTATTGAGGTAAAATTTAATTCCGGTGATGCCACAAGCACCGTTATTGGCTTATTTCACGATGTTTTTAGCAAGGGTATGACTTGTGTTGATTATTTTTCATTAACCGAAGCGGGTAGTGATGAAAATATAATTCCAAATGGTGATTTCTCAAAGGATTATGACGGTTGGCTCGTTTTATTTGGCGGTGGAGTAAGAGATGCCTATTTTGATTGGTACAAGTGGGCAAAAACAGGTCTGCAATATGTACCCAAGGGTAAACCCTATTGTTTTGACGAATATAATGTTGTTTTTGATAGAGATAATTCCCGAGATTTACATGGTTCTGAAATTGTTACTATCGCAGTAGCTTTAATGAACGCTGGTGTTAACTCGTCATTATTGTGGACATTGTTTGACCAACAATGGCCGAACAATCACGCTACCAACTCAGATTCCTTCTACGACGGTGACCATCGTTGCGGCGTTGCATCTTTACTTTCGCGCAGTTTAATACCACATAAATCCTATTATGCTTTTTCACTTATTAGTAAGTATGTTGATAGCGGTTCCAAGGTATATGAAGGGGTTGGAAAAGAATGCCTACATACAACTATGTCTGTTTCAAAAAATGGTGATATTACAATTATAGTTGTAAACGGCAAAGATGTTGGTGAAGAATTTAAAATTAATTTTGAAAAATCTTTAGAGGGCGTTTCGTTTAATTGTCATATATTTAACCCTGAAACCTGTGTTCCTGACGAAAAAGCAGAAATAATCGGAAGCAGTAAGGTTTTAAACTCTGTGACAAATTCTCTAAGCGATTATATTGCCCCTTATGGTGTAACTGTTTACACTACTCTTTTAGATTAAAAAGGCTATATCTTTTTAGCACATATTTCTTTTACTGGACAAATTTCGCATTTTGGTGAACGCGCAGTGCAAATTGCTCTGCCGTGTAAAACACTTCTGTGACAAAAATCGTTTGATTTTTCGGGTGGCAAGAGCTTACGCATTGCATCTTCTACCTTGCGCGGTTCTTTTGTATTCACAAACCCCATTCTGTTACAAATTCTTATAAAATGTGTGTCGGTAACTACGGCGGGTTTCCCATAAACATCTCCCAATATAAGATTAGCGGTTTTTCTGCCAATTCCGGGAAGTGAGGTTAATTCTTCCATTGTATCAGGAATTTTTGAGTCGAATTTTTCTACCAAAACCTTGCCAAGAGCTACTAAATCTTTAGCTTTTGAATGATAAAGTCCACAGGATTTTATAAGTTCTTCAACCTGCTCGATAGTAGCATTTGCAAAAGCTTCGGGAGTAGGGAGTGCGGCAAATAAGGCGGGGGTAATCCTATTAACTCTGGCATCTGTACATTGTGCAGAAAGTCTTGTTGCTACCAATAAATGGAATGGGTTTTCAGCTTTAAGTGAACAAATAGCATCCGGATACTCTTTTTCCATTAATTCAATAATTAAATTTATTTTTTCTTTTTTCTCTTTTAAAGTCATAATAAAGCCCCTTATATGTACTAAGCTAATTATACATATAAGGGGCTTCATTGTCAAATTGTTTTATTTTTTCTTTTTATAATTGTTGGTAAAAGAATAGAGGTGATAGAAATTATATTTGAGATTATTGTTGAATATGATTGTGTTAAAAATCCATAAATCAGCCACAATGAAATTCCCATAAAATTAAAAAATCGTATTTGTTTTGGAGAGTTTTGCCAAAAACCGATTGTTGCAAGACAAGAGCCCACAAGAGGAAATATGCTTTTAATACCTTCAGCTGTAATAATAGTACAAAGCGAAATTAATACGCAAAATAAAATCGGAATATATTTGTTTGAAGTCCGTTTATTGCTTTTTTGAGAAAATATTAAATTTCGTACGGTATTGATAATATTGATAACTCCACCTGCTACCTCGCCCAAAAGGAAAAAATGAATAGCCCAAAGAAAATCAGTACACATTTTGAAAAAGATTATCTTTTTTCTGCTATTATGAATAAATACAAATAACGCAAGAATTAAAGGAATAAACCCTACTATTTGAGCAATAAAATTTCGTGGGTTTGTAATGGTGGTAAAATATTCTATTACGGAGTTCATTTTTTCGGTGCTTCTCCAAAATCCGGAATTTCAAGCGGAATACCACCTTTAAGGGCGCTTTCGTGGGCAATAAGACCGGGAATGGTAAATCTTGCAGCACGCCAAGCGTTAACATAGGGCATAGTTCCGTTATATACCGCTGTACAAAAATCATCAATTAGCAGTTGGTGAGATGCCATATGCCCATTTACTTCAGGAATTGCTTTGAATTCTTCAGGGAGCTTTTCTACATTTGCAGAATGAGTAGGAGAAAAGCTGTTCCATTGGAATTGATGATTGGCAACCTTTTGCTTGAAATTTTCTTCTCCTTTGTTTTCTGTCATAGCAATAGGATTAACTTGGTCGCTTACATCCTCTAAATCCACACCCGTTGGTGTGAGCTTTGTAACAAGATGTTGTGCGTTATTAAATTGATATGAACCTTTTGTTCCGTAAAAGTCTGAAATGAATGAACTGGGGGCTTTGTAGCCTATTCTTCTACATTCTGATACTCTGGCTATGCCACCATTTGCCAACTGCATAAGAGAAAATTCGTTAGAAAATGTGTTGTCCCAATGATTTTCTCCTACGGCAAACTGTGTGTTTTCTTCGGTATCAACATATCCAAACGCCGTTACTTTTGTTGCATAGGTGTCAGTAGCGTGGAGCAACATAGCGGTTGAATGGGTAGGATAATAAAAGGGAGGTACTGCAGAAGCCTTTCTATTATCAATGAAATTCTTTGGAAAATGGCTTATATCGTGAAAGTATTGAGATTCACCATATACAAATTTACCAAAATCGCCGTTTTCATATCTTTCCTTACAATACATAGAACAGGGGTAATATATACAGGTTTCACCCATCATATATATTTTGCCTGATGCTTTAACCGCTTCAATAATATTTTTACAGTCCTCAACACAAATAGCCATTGGAACCGCAGAATAAACATCTTTACCTGCATTAAGAGCACGCACTACCAAATCACCGTGAGTATGTCTTTCGGTGAAGATTGCTACCGCTGTGATATCATCTCTGTTTATCACAGCTTCAAATGTATCAATTATTTCTACATTAAAGCTTTTTGAATACTCATTTGCGCGGTCCTTAATAAGATCGCACACATAAACCTTTTCTACGGTTGGATGTTTTAGAAAAAGCGGAACAAAAAATTTTGCAAAGCTGCCGCAACCAATAACGGCAATTGTGATTTTTTTATTCATTGCATAAAAACTCCTTTTGTTTTTTCTTGATTATAACTGTGAATTATGATATAATCAAGTTAATATTCAAAGGAAAAATGTTGAAAAACAAAGATTGGTGATTATATGCGTTTTGAAGAATTAAATCCATATGTCAGATTTTTCAATAAAAGAATCAGTAAGCTTGATTATCCCAAAAAGTTATGTGCTTTTGATTTCAGAATTTTTTATATCATTGAGGGTTCTGTTGAGTTTGAATTTAACGATATTTCACATAAAATATCGCATGGTGGAATTATAACCATACCTCCCGGAACACCTTATCGACTTAAGTTTGAAAACGGCCAAAAGGCTGAATATTATATCATTAATTTTGACTTTAAATCCGATAAAGCCCATATAAAAGCAAAAGTGCCTGTGGAAGAATTGTGCTTTAATGCAGATTGTATTTTTTCAATCGATTGCATTGAGCCTTTTGAAAATGTTTTCGTTTTGCATTACGGCGAAGTTTTGAAGCCGTTGTTTGATAAAATGCAAGATACAAGGTGCTCTGAAAAAAAAGAATTGATTATTATGAATTCCGCTTTAATGAAACTTGCTATTTATGAACTTTTATGTTTAAGTAAAGCTTCTTTAATTAATGATGAAAACCAAATCCTTATTAAAAAAATCAAAGACTTTATAGATGCTAATATTTATAGTTCTATTAATAATGTTTTTGTAGCCGAGCGCTTTGGGTATCATCCTTATTATCTTAATGAAATATTTGTGAAATTCGAAAATACTACCTTACACAAATATATTACTAATGTTAAAATTAAAAATATTAAAGAAAAATTAAGTTTAACAAGTCAATCAATGACATCAATAGCCTTTGAATTTGGTTTTAAGGACCCCTCATATTTTTCTGCGTATTTCCGTAAAGCCACAGGTATGACACCTGTTGAATTCAGAAAACTCTTAAAATAATTATTTTTTTGCATAAATATGCAGTTTTCTATTGAAAAAATAATGATTTTGTTATACAATTAATTATATATATTTTTTGGATGGTGACAAAATGACCAGAAAACAAGAACGCGAAAGGGCTTTTTGCCTTATATTTGAAAAATCCTTTAAAGAAGACTCTTGCGAGGAGATATTAGAACTTGCCGAAAGCATTAATGAATTTGAACTCACCGAACATATAAGACAGCTATTTCTTGGTGTTTTTGAGAACATTGAATTTATTGATCAGGTTATTTCTAAACACCTTAAAAATTGGACTATTAACAGGATTTCAAAAACCGATTTATCGTTAATGCGATTAGCGGTTTATGAAATGAAATTCTGTGATGATATTCCCGAAAATGTAACAATTAACGAAATTGTAGAGCTAGCAAAGGTTTATTGCGGTGATAAAGGCCCATCTTATATCAACGGTGTTTTGGGTAGTATTTCCCGTTCGGGTGAATTGGTATAATGTTTTCTTTAGGAATTGATAGCAGTAATTATCGTTCTTCTGCTGCTATTGTTTATGATGATTTAAGCTATATCTCTAACAGAAAGCTTTTGTCTGTTACTTTAGGCGAAAGAGGTCTTAGACAAAGTGATGCAGTTTTTTTGCATACTAAACAGTTGCCGTATTTAATTAAAGAGGTTTTAGATGATATCGATACATCAAAAATTTCTTGCATTGGTGTTTCAGAGCGTCCAAGACGGCTTGAAGACAGTTATATGCCTTGCTTTTTAACAGGTGTGGGCTATGCTGAGATTTTATCCTCAGCACTCAAAGTACCTGTTTTTAAATTTTCACATCAAGAGGGACATATTGCAGCAGCTTTGCTATCATCGGGTAGATTAGATCTTTTAAATCAAAGGTTTATTGCTTTCCATATTTCGGGTGGTACTACAGAGGTTTTGTTAGTATCTCCTTCTGAAATTGGATTTAATGTTAAAATTATTGCAAAAACCTTAGATTTACATTTAGGTCAAGTGATTGATAGAGTAGGGGTTAAATTAGGATTAGCCTTTCCTTGTGGTGAGCAGCTTGAAAAACTTGCTTTAAACGGAGAAGTGACTAAAAAAGTAAAGCCTTGTATCAAGGGCTTTGACTGTGCGTTATCGGGTGTTGAAAATATTTGCGATAATATGATTAAATCCGGTGAAACTTCCGAGAATATTGCCGCTTATACCATTTCTTTTGCAGCAGAAACGCTTTGTAAAATGACTCTAAAGATTAAAGAGGAGTATGGCAATTATCCCATAGTTTATTCCGGCGGTGTAATGGCAAATAATATTATAAAAAATAAGTTGCTCGAAGTTACTGAGGCTGATTTTGCTTCAATAGAGCTTTCTGGAGATAACGCAGTTGGCATTGCTTTACTTGCTAAATTAAGTTTGGAGATATAATGTATGCAACCTATTAATCTAACTGTGAAACAACTTAATACTTATGTTCGTTCTTTGTTAGAAGGGGACGCTAATCTTGCCTCTATTACTTTAGAGGGAGAAATTTCAGGTTTTAAAAGTAATTTTAGTAGTGGGCATTGGTATTTTACATTAAAGGATAATGACGCTTCTGTTAAAAGTGTTATGTTTAAAGGTAATACTTTATATGTTGATTTTAAACCCAGAGATGGTATAAAGGTCGTTTGCCGAGGGTACGTTTCTTTGTATGAGCGCGATGGTCAATTCCAATTTTACGCTGAAACTATGCGTGTATTCGGTGATGGTGATATTGCGGCAGAGTTTGAAAGAATAAAGCGAAAATTAGAAAGCGAAGGCCTTTTTGATGCTTCTAAAAAGCGTCCTTTACCCCTATTTCCACAAAAAATTGGTGTTATCACAGCTAAAAATGGTGCCGCTTTTCAAGATATTTTGCATATAACCAGTCGTCGATATTCTTTATGTGATATTATTCTTTTTCCCACATTAGTCCAAGGAATGTCAGCACCCAAAGAAATTATTAACGCTTTAAAAAAGGCTTATTTAAGAACCGATTTGGATTTAATTATTATAGGCAGAGGTGGGGGAAGCGCCGAGGATCTTTCTTGTTTTAATGATGAAGAATTAGCAAGGACAGTTTCTTGTTCTCCCGTACCAATTATATCTGCTGTAGGTCACGAAATAGATTTTACCATATGTGATTTTGTTGCTGATTTACGCGCTCCAACACCATCTGCAGCCGCTGAACTTGCGGTGCCTTCTTCTGAAGAATTACAAAAAAGAATAGATTTTTTTGCAAAAAAAATTACAAGTTTTACGCAAAAATTTATTCTAGAAAAACAACTTTGGTTAGATAGCGTGCTTTCAAGAAGTTTTTTTGCTTATCCAAAAATGTTGTTTGAACCTTTTGAATACAAGCTTAATACATTGTTCAACAGAATTGAAAACTCATTTACTCTAATTACGAAAAACAATGAAATTAGGTTTAAAAGTGTTGAAGCTGTAATCGAGAATTTGGCTCCAAAACGCGTAATGGAGCGTGGATATTCAGTAATTTATAAAAATAATCAACCTATTACCACTACTGAAGAACTTTTAATTGGTGATAATCTTAATGTTAGATTTTCCAACGGCTGTGCCGAGGTAAAGGTATTAAAAATATTATCGGAGTGACTTTATGAATAATAAAAATTTTGCTGAGATGATTAAGCAATTAGAAGAAATCGCTACAATTTTAGAAAAAGGGGATTGCTCAATAGAAGATGCTATTAAGCTATATGACGAAGGTAAATTGCTTTCGAAGGCTTGTACGGAAATTTTAGAAAAAGCTAAACAAAAAATCGAGGTTGTTGAACAATGATAAAAGAAGAATTAAAAGCTTTTTCTGAAATTTTTGAAAATTATTTAAAAGAAGTAATGTCTGCCCAAAATAATCAATATAGTGCGCATTACGATGCAATGAAATATAGCATTTTGTTAGGCGGTAAGCGTCTTAGACCTTTTATATTACGGGCTTTTTATTTAGTTTGCGGTGGCGAAGGCGAGGATTTTTTGAATTTTGCCGCTTCGCTTGAAATGATTCACACCTATTCTTTAATTCATGATGATTTGCCTTCAATGGATAATGATGATTTTAGAAGAGGTAAACCTTCTTGCCACAAGGCGTTTGATGAAGCTACTGCTTTGCTTGCGGGTGATGCGCTTTTGACTATGGCTTTTGAAATTGCTGCTAAAACAAAAAATATTTCCTCAGATTTAATTGTTGATGGAATTTCAGAGTTAGCAAAACTTTCAGGTGCCGACGGTATGATTGGTGGTCAAATTGTTGATTTGGCAATAGAATCTAAGAAAGTTCCGATTGAAACTGTATTGGATATGTATAAGAAGAAAACAGGAGCACTGCTTGTTGCTGCCGCAAAAATAGGTACAATTCTTGCAGGCGGTAACTATGATATGAAATTAGCAGCTGAAGAATATGCCCTGAATTTGGGAATAGCATTTCAAATTCAAGATGATATTTTAGATGTTATTGGAGATTCTAAGCTTTTAGGTAAACCTGTTGGAAGTGATGCTAAAAACCAAAAGTCTACTTATGTTTCACTTAAAGGATTGGAACAGGCTAAGCTTGATGTCATTGAGTATACTAACAAAGCAAAAAACGCTTTGAAGGTTTTTGATGGTGATACTAGTCAACTAATTGAATTAGCGAATTATTTAATTGACCGAAAATATTAGTTTTTTGGAAGGTACGTGGTTTTTTGGAATATAGAATTTTAAATACTATCAATTCGCCAAATGATATTAAAAATCTTTCTGATGAAAAACTTACTGAATTGTGTAGTGAAATAAGAGATTGTCTTATTAATACATTATCAAAAACAGGTGGACATTTAGCCTCAAATCTAGGTGTTGTTGAGTTAACTGTTGCTCTACATAAGGTTTTTGATTTACCTGAAGACAAACTCCTTTTCGATGTAGGCCATCAATGTTATACTCATAAGCTTTTAACAGGGCGATTTAATGGTATTTCTACAATCAGGCAAAAGGATGGATTATCGGGATTTATGCGCCCCGATGAAAGCGAGTATGATCCTTTCATTACAGGTCATAGCAGCAACTCTGTTTCTGCATCTCTTGGAATTTATAAAGGTAGCAAAATATCAACAAATAAAGATTTATATTCAATTTCTGTAGTTGGTGACGGCGCTATGACCGGCGGTATGATTTATGAAGGTCTTAATAATGCGGGACACAACAGAAACGATTCAACTATTATAATTCTTAATGACAACAAAATGTCTATTTCGCGCAATGTTGGCGCCTTGGCGCGACATTTAACGGTAATTCGGTCGCAACCGGGATATCATAGGTTTAAGCATAAATTAGAAAGAATTATTTCTTACATTCCTTTTATTGGTGGATTTATTAACAGGAATTTGTTGCGTTCCAAAACAATGCTTAAAAACGCCATATATCACAGCAATATTTTTGAAGATATGGGATTTCATTATTTAGGCCCTGTTGATGGTCATGATATTACCAAATTACAACAAATTTTAGGTGTTGCGAAGGAACAAAAACGACCTGTTTTAGTTCATGTGATTACCAAAAAAGGAAAAGGGTTTTCTCCGGCTGAAAAAGCCCCTAATAATTTTCACGGTGTTTCTTCTTTTGATGTAGAAAATGGTGAAGTTCCAATTAAAAAAATAGATTTTTCAGCCGTTGTTGGTGATGAGCTTTGTAGACTCTCCGCCTCTGATGAAAAAATTTGTGTAATTACTGCTGCGATGAAGGAAGGTACAGGGCTTTCGAATTTTGCAGATAAATATAAAAACAGATTTTTTGATGTTGGAATTGCCGAAGAACACGCTGTTACTTTTACTGCTGGTCTTGCGGCAGGCGGTGCGCGTCCTGTGTTTTGTGTTTATTCAACATTTTTGCAACGCGGATATGACCAGCTTATTCACGATGTTGCCATAGCTAAATTACCCGTTACAATATGCGTAGACAGGGCTGGTATTGTGGGCGAGGATGGCGAAACTCACCAAGGTGTTTTTGATATTGCATTTTTAAAAACAATTCCCGGAATTCAAATATTTTCTCCCGTAAATTATTTGGAGTTAAAAATGCATTTGAATGAATCAATTTATAAAATCAATTCCCCATCTGTTGTGCGTTATCCCAGAGGAAGTCAGCCAAACTTACCTGAGGATTTTGTACCATCTGGCGATGATTTCCAATTCTATGGTAATCCTTCTTCCGAGGCGGTTATTATTACTTTTGGCAGAGTTTTTTCCGAAGCAGTAAAATGCTACGAAAAATTAAAACAAGAAGGTAAAAAAATCGCTATATTAAAGCTGAATAAAATTTATCCAATTAATGATAAAATATACGATTATTTAAAAAAGTATAATAATATTTATATCTTTGAAGAAGGGATTGCTTCTGGCGGTATTAATGAAACATTGTGTTCAGGATTTTTGAAAAATAACATTAACGCTAAGGTGCATATTTACGCTATTAGTGATGAATTTATTCCGCATATGAGCGTTGACGATGCATTAAAGATGTATAATTTATCCGCAGATGCTATATACAATATTGTAAATGAGGATTAAAATGAAAGATAAACAAAATGAGCGTTTAGATCAAGCAATATTTAACAGAGGTCTTGCTGAGAGCCGAGAAAAAGCTAAGGCTTATATTATGGCGGGGGTTGTATTTGTTAATAACCAAAAAGCAGACAAACCCGGCTCGACCATTAAGCCGGATGATTTATTGGAGGTTAGAGCAAATCCACTTAAATATGTTAGCAGAGGCGGTTTGAAACTGGAAAAGGCTATGCAGGTCTTTGAACTTAAATTAGATGGAATGATTTGTGCAGATATAGGTGCTTCTACAGGTGGCTTTACTGATTGTATGCTTCAAAATGGAGCAGAAAAGGTTTATGCTATTGATGTTGGTTATGGACAATTGGCTTGGAAACTGCGAACCGATAGCAGAGTGGTTAATTTGGAGAGAACCAACTTTAGATATGTAACTGAAAAAGAAATTCCCGATGCTTTGGATTTTGCTTCTGTAGATGTTTCTTTTATTTCTCTTTCCATTATAATTCCGGCTTTGGTTCCACTTTTAAAGGAAAACGGTTGTGCTGTTTGCCTTATAAAACCACAATTTGAAGCCGGAAAGGATAAAGTAGGGAAAAAAGGAGTAGTTCGTGATCCTTTAATACATCAAGAGGTAATTGAAAAAATTATTGATGTTATGAAGGTTAACAATATGTCTGTTTTGGGATTGGACTTTTCTCCTGTAAAGGGTCCTGAAGGAAATATTGAATATCTTATTTACATTCAAAAAAATAATGAATTTAATATTTCTAAGGATATTGATATCGAAAAAATTGCTAAATCTTCCCACGAGGCGCTTGACCATAATTAATTACTTTTATTGTATTTGGAGTGTGTAATTTTGAAAATCGCCATAATAATTAATTCTTCAAAAGTAAACGCTATGGCAATTGCAAAGGAATCCATTGAAATTCTTTCAAATTGCGGCACAGAAATTTTACTTACTGAAGAATTTAAATATCAATTTCAAAATGTTAAAATTATAAAAGAAGAAAATCTGTATTCACTTGCAGATATTGTGGTTGTTATTGGTGGTGACGGCACAATATTACATACTGCAAAAAAAGCGGCAGGATTTTCTAAGCCTGTATTAGGTATTAACGCAGGCAGGGTTGGATATTTAGCTGGATTAGAGGGTAATGACTTAGGCAAGCTTAAAAATCTGTTATCGAAAAATTACCGTATTAAAAACAGAATGTTGCTTTCTGTACAGGTCGATGATAAAGAATATCTCTGTCTTAATGATGCAGTAATTTCTAAAGGCCCTCTATCCCGTATGATTGATATAAGCGTTACCCTTCATAACGAACAAATTTCTTATAGAGCAGACGGCTTGATTTCAGCTACTCCTACAGGTTCTACAGCGTATTCTTTATCGGCGGGAGGACCAATTGTTGACCCCGATTTAGACAGTATAATTCTTACCCCAATTTGTCCGCAGTCGTTATATGCTCGACCTATTTTAATTTCTCCTGACGAAGAAATTAAAATTAGTGCTATTCCGCCCGAAGACACCGGTGCTTATATTACTATTGACGGAGAGCAGGTTTGTCCTATCTTGCCCGAACAAACCATTTTGGTTAAGCGTGCAGATAATATGCGTGTTGGTTTTATTGAACTTCAAGAGGGTGTATTCTTAAATGCCCTCGCTGATAAATTTAATTTTTTAAAATAGGGAAGGGTGCTTTTATTGAAAAACGGACGTCGCGAAAAAATCTTAGAAATTATAGCTACCCATCCAATTGAAACACAAGAGGAGCTTATTGCTGCGCTTAGAAATAATGGGTATGATGTTACACAATCCACCGCTTCACGCGATATTAAACAATTAGGACTTATAAAAGTTTTAGATGCAAGCGGTAGGTATCGCTATGCGAAAAACATTCCACATAAAGAAACAAGCATTCCTTCTGCTGACCACGAAAGGTTATTAGAAGCCTTTAAGCGCTCTGCCATAAGTGTTAGATACGCAATGAATAATGTTGTTATTAAATGTTATTCGGGTATGGCTCAAGGCGCTTGCGTTGCTTTTGATTCTTTGTTTTCTGATTGGGTTATTGGTTCACTTGCAGGTGAGGATACTATTATTGTTATAACATCCGATGAACCTTCGGCAGCTGATTTAACCCGAAAACTAAATGAAATTATTACTGTTTGAGGTGACGGTTAATGTTACAGTATTTGCATATTGAAAATATTGCCGTTATTGAGCAAGCAAACATTGAATTTTCAAATGGTTTCAATGTTATGACAGGCGAAACAGGTGCGGGAAAATCAATAATAATTGATGCTCTGTTTGCTATTTTAGGCGAAAGAACATCCCGAGAGCTTATTAGACACGGTTGTGATAAGGCGGTAGTTAGCGCTTCATTCATTGATATTGGCAAAGAAGCTGAAAAAAAACTATTAGAGCTTGGATATTCTCTTGAAGATAATTCGGAAGTTATTATTCAGCGTATTTTGTTTGCAGACGGTCGTGGTCAGGTGAAAATTAATTCTCAGCCTGCCAATGTTTCTACCCTTAAAGAAATTGGAAAACTGCTTATAAACATCCATGGGCAACACGACAATCAAAATCTATTAAATCCTGAAAAACATATTGCTTTTATTGACGCTTTCGCAGAAAATGAAGTAGAGCGCACCGCTTATATTGAAGCCTTTAATAAATTCAGAGATGTTTCAAAGAAATATAATGCTATTATTGCTGATGAGGAAGAAAAAACCACAAGAGCTAATCTTTTACGCTATCAAATTGATGAAATAGAAAAAAGCAATGTTCGAATAGGTGAAATTAATGATTTAAAAGAAAAAATTCTCATCTATCAGCAAAGTGAAAAAATTATTACTGCGTTAAGAGAGGCGTTCTTTGCAATTGGCGGTGATGATGAACCTGATAATCTTTGTGCTGTCGACTTGTTAAAAAACGCAATTCGTTCTCTTGGTGGAATTTTAGATGTTTATGCAGACACTAAAAAAGTTTATGAGGCTATTAATTCATTAGCCTTAGATTTAGAAGGAATTTCTTCTGATATTTCAGGTATGATTGATGAAGTGAATTTAAACCCTGAAGATTTTATAAATGCACAAAATCGACTTGACACATTAAGAGATTTAATGTTAAAATATGGAGATACCGAAGAACAGATTTTAGAATTTTTAAGTAATGCAAAAACTGAATTTTCTTCTATTGTACAGGATGAAAAACTTCGCGTTGAGCTTGAAAATCTGCTTGAACCCACACAACAGGCTTTGATTGATGCAGGTCAAAAGCTAACAAAATCAAGAGAAATAGCAGCTAAAAGTATTTGTTCTAAAATATGTGAGGAATTGGCATTTTTAGATTTTAACGGCGCAGAATTTTCTGCAGAAATCAAAAATGGTAAATATACTAAAAATGGTTGTGATTATACCGAGTTTTTAATTTCTGCAAATGTGGGCGAAATTGCTAAACCTCTTGTAAAGGTTGCGTCGGGCGGTGAGCTTTCTCGAATTATGCTTGCTATCAGAAGTGTTTTATCCTTGAAGGATGATGTTGAAACACTTATTTTTGATGAAATAGATACAGGAATAAGCGGACAAGCCGCCCATAAAGTAGCCTCAAAACTTTATGATGTTGCTAAAAATCGGCAAGTTATATGTGTTACTCATCTCGCTCAAATCGCTGCATCGGCTGATAGGCATTTGTTTATTTCTAAATCGGTTAAAAATAACAAAACATATACAGAAGTAACCCCCCTTGATAATTCAGGCAGAATTAAAGAAGTTGCCAGAATTATGTCGGGTGGCGAATATACAGAAAATTTATTAAAAACTGCAGAGGAACTTATTTCTCTGATGAAAAAATAAAGGAGTAATTTATTATGACAGTTTATGAAGAACTTGTAGCCCGCGGCTTAATTGCTCAGGTTACCAATGAAAGCGAAATCAGAGAAATGGTTAATAACGGTAAAGCCACCTTCTATATTGGTTTTGACTGTACTGCTGATAGCCTTACCGCAGGTCATTTTATGGCTTTGGTGCTAATGAAACGTCTTCAACTTGCAGGCAATAAGCCAATTGCACTTATCGGCGGTGGTACCACAATGATCGGCGACCCTTCGGGAAGAACTGATATGCGCAAAATGTTAACTAAAGAGGACATTGACCACAATGCTGCTTGCTTTAAAAGACAGATGGAGAACTTTATTGATTTTTCCGAAGGTAAAGCAATGATGATTAACAATGCTGATTGGTTGTTAGATCTCAATTATGTTGAGCTTTTAAGAGAGGTTGGCGCTTGTTTCTCGGTTAATAATATGCTTAGAGCTGAATGTTATAAACAGCGTATGGAAAAAGGTCTTTCGTTCCTTGAGTTTAACTATATGATTATGCAGTCCTACGACTTCTATTACTTGTTTAAAACTTATGGCTGTAATATGCAGTTTGGCGGCGATGACCAATGGTCAAATATGCTTGGCGGTACCGAACTTATTCGTAAAAAATTGGGTAAGGATGCCCACGCTATGACTATTACGCTTCTTACAGACTCACAAGGCAAAAAAATGGGTAAAACAGCAGGTAATGCAGTTTGGTTGGATGCTAACAAAACATCTCCCTACGATTTCTTCCAATACTGGAGAAATGTTGATGATGCAGATGTTATTAAATGTATGAAAATGCTCACATTTGTTCCTCTTGAGGAAATCTATGAATATGAAAAACTTGAGGGTAGTCAGCTTAATGCCGTTAAGGAACGCTTAGGTTATGAGCTCACAAAAATGATTCACGGTGAAGAAGAAGCTAAAAAGGCATTAGAAACAGCTCGTTCTCTCTTTACAGGCGGTTCTAACACCTCTGATATGCCTTCAACCGATATATCCTTAGATGATTTCACTGACGGTTCAATCGGTATTCTTGATTTGATGTTAAAATGCGAACTTATTCCTTCAAAGGGAGAGGGTAGACGCCTCGTTCAGCAAGGTGGCGTTTCTCTTAACGATAATAAAGTTACCGATCCCGCCACTCAGCTTACTGCAGAATCCTTTGAAGATGGTTATGTAGTTATTAAAAAGGGTAAAAAGGTATTCCATAAGGTTAATTTAAAATAATTCTTCAAGGTGACTGTAATGAAAAAAGAGTTAAACTGGAGTTTAGGTTATTCAGACAATTCAACGGATTTTCCCGCCGAGTATTTTCCCGCAACCGTTCCCGGTGCTGTTCAGTTAGATTATGCAAAAGAATATAACTTGCCTAACCATAACGCTGAACTTAACTTTAAAGAATACGCTTGGATGGAGGATAAATATTGGTTCTACACAACCGAATATGATTCCAATAACCTTAAAGGAAATAAACTGTATTTTATTTCTGAGGGAATTGATTATAAATTTGATATTCTTATTAATGGTGAATGTCGTTATTCATACGAAGGTATGTATCACAAGGTTGAGGTTGATCTTTCCGATTTAATAGGCAGTATCATTAAAATTGATGTAATCATTTATCCTGTACCTAAAAGTAAAATCGGTAATATTGTTCCAAATGCCCGTGATGAGGCAAATCAAACCACAAAACCCGGAGTTAGTTATGGTTGGGATTTTCATCCACGGCTTGTACCTCTTGGAATATGGAATGATACATATATTTTAGAATCTAATTTATGTGAAATAGCAGAACCGAAAGTTACATATTCTTTAAACTCCGAGCGTTCAAAAGCTTTGGTTGATTTTTCAGTAAATATCAGTGAAAGTGTTTCTTGGTCGTTTTATGCTCCTAACGGTGATTTGATTTTTAGTTCTAATAAGTTTAATGATAAATTTGAACTTGATAATCCGTTGCTTTGGTGGTGTAACGGATATGGAGAACCAAATTTGTACAAATGGGAATTGAATGTTGGTGGTGAAAAGTTCATTGGCAAAGTCGGTTTTAAAACCGTCAGCTTGGAAATGAATGAAGGCACCTGGAATGTTCCTGAATTTCCTAAAACTCGTTCTTGTCCACCTATAACGCTTTGCCTTAATGGGGTTAATGTGTTCGTTAAGGGCAGTAACTGGGTTGCTCCTGAGATTTTTTACGCAACGATTAATGAAAATCGTTACCGTGAGCAATTAACATTGGTAAGAGATGCAAATCTTAATTTTGTTCGTTGTTGGGGCGGAGCAATTGTCAACAAAGAAGCTTTTTATGATATTTGTGACGAGCTTGGAATAATGGTTTGGCAAGAATTTCCCTTAGGTTGTAATGACTATATTTCTACACCTGAATATCTCTCACTTCTTAAAAACGAGGCTTTAGATATTATCAAGCGAGTTTCTAAGCACGCTTGTCATGTTATTTGGTGTGGTGGTAATGAACTATTTAATTCTTGGTCGGGAATGACCGAACAATCTTTAGCTTTGCGCACCTTAAATAGTCTTACTTTGGATAAAACACCAAATATTCCTTTTATACCAACTTCACCGCTTATGGGTATGGCTCACGGTAGCTATTTGTTTATTTATTTTGAGGGTAATGAAGCGATTGAGGTAATGCAAAACTCAAAAAATACTGCTTATACCGAGTTTGGTATGCCATCTATTTCAAATATAGAGTGTTTAAAACAGGTTACAGCGAAAGAAAATTTATTTCCTCTTATAAATAATGATGTTACTCGTGCCCATCACGCTTTTAAGGCTTGGTGTCAGGAGGAAAATTGGTCTTCTGTAGAAACAATTGCCCATTATTTTGGTGAAAGCGAGTCTTTAGAGCAACTAGTCGAGCGTGGACAATATTTACAGGGAGTAGGCTATCGTTTTATTTTTGAAGAGGCAAGAAGACAAAAGCCTTATTGCTCAATGGCGGTAAATTGGTGCTTTAATGAGCCTTGGCCGTGTATTGCAAACAATAGCTTAGTTTGTTATCCTAACTATATCAAACCTGCTTACTATGAAGTTGCTAAGGCTTGTCGTAATGTTTTAGCCAGCGCGCGTTATCGTAAACTGCAACATAAAGCAGGGGAGATGTTAGAATTTGATTTGTGGATACTTAACGACGGTGTTAAGCCTATTGATGGCGAAACTGTGAATGTTTCTGTGCAAATAGGTGATGAGCAACCCGTTCACATCATTGATTGGCAATTCCCGAATTTATCCGCAAACACTAATTTTGAGGGCCCGACTTTACGCTATAAGCTTCCTGAAGTTTACGGCGCGGAAACCTTAAAAATTATACTTTCGTGCGGTGAATATTCTTCGGAATACACTTTGCTTTATAATTGTCCATCTCCAGAAAAGCCAAAAGAAAAAATTCTTAATATTTAAGGAAAAACGGATTTGCGGTTTTTATCGCAAATCCGTTTTAATAATTATTTTATTAAATATAACACCGAAGCAATTCGCTTCGCAGCCTTGGGAAGGGAGGATATTATTCCATATTCATTTGTAGTGTGAATAAAATCTCCGTCCGTTCCTATTGAATCTACGCAGGGTATCCCCGCAACGGTCATATCAGCGGCATCAGAACCGCCAAGACTTTGCCGCGCAATGAGTTCAGGCAGTCCATTGGCTTTATAAATTTCGTTCATTTTTTCAAGCAGTTTGAAATTTCTTTCATTCTTTTCCATAGCATATCTAAAGGATTCGTTGGTTACAGTACAGGTTGTTCCCTTTATAAAAGTTTTTTCTGCTATTTCCCTAATTTTTTGGTCTGCCGTAGCTTTTTCTGAATTGGTTTCATACCTTACTTCGGCATAAAAATTACATTCGTCAGGTACTGTGTTGACCGTTGAACCACCTTTAATTATACCGCAATTGCAGGTAAGTCCGTTAATATCCTTCATTTTTTCAAGCTCAATTATTTTGTAAGCGGCTTCAGCAATTGCCGAAGCACCTTCGTTACATTTTGATGCGTGAATGGATTTGCCTTTGATATCAAATCTGTATTTTGCTATTCCTCTACGCCACAAAACGGCAGAATTTGAACCTATACGCGAGCTTTCAAGGTTTAAAAAGCATATTGAATTTTTAGATTTTTCTATCATAAAATCAATAGTTTTGCGATTGCTTGGTATACTGCTTAATTCCTCGTCTGTTTGCAAAATCAGTTGAATAGGTCGATTTACATAATTAATCTCTTTTAAAGCTTTCATAGCCATAAGTCCGGCAATAACTCCGCCCTTACAATCGGTTACACCGGGACCGTAAATCAAATCACCTTCAGTTTTAACAGGTAGCTTTCCAAATGCTCCCAGAGGATGTACTGTATCAATATGCCCTGATATAGTAATCGGCTTTTCTACAGAGTCATAATTCATAGTAATACAAACGCAGTTTCCCGCCTTTTCAAGATAAAGCACCTCAATATTCCAATTTTGTTTTTTGGAATATTCGATTATGTATTCGCTAACCTTGTCCAAGCCTTCTTTGTAGTAGGTGGGACTTTCGATATTTGATATATTAATCCAATGTAATAAAAATTCTTCTTTTAAACTATCAATAATCTCAAGTAATTTTTCACATTCAAACATACAAATCTCCCATTAAAAATTCTTTTGGATTATTATATTATAAAAAATCGGTAAGATAAACTATATTTATTGCTCTATATCTATAGTATATTGCTATTTTGTTCTCTGAATTCTGTTGGCGAAACACCAACTATGTTTTTAAAATTGCCCGAAAAATATTCAGTCGAGGAAAAACCTAAATCATCGGCTATAGTTTTTATACTATCCTTTGTGTTTCTAAGTCTTTCTTTAGCGTGACGAATTCTCAAGGTATTTCTATATTTTATCGGTGATATTTTAGCTTGTTTTTTAAATTCTCTTAAAAAATGATATTTACTAAGATTGCACTTCTTTGCATAGTCCTCAAGAGTGTGATTTTTCATAAAATTTTTATTTATAAACTGAATTACCGAATAAATTTCCTTTGAATATAGTTCAAAAGAAATTCTATTAATCTGCCTGTTAACTTTTATAAATAGTTCTGAAACAAGATTTAACGCAAGCTTTTTATAATTTTTTTCTTTAGTTTGAAGTTCAATTAATATTTTTTCAAAAATATCTGCAATTTCTGCCGATGGTTCTGAAGAATACACAGTAGAGCTTTCCATTTCCAATAAATTTAATATTTTTTTATTTTTTAGCGAAAAATGTACATAATAAAATTCACCTGAAATATTAGATTCATAAATATGATGTTGAGGTTCGTTAGGGGAGTACAACACAAAATCACCGTCTTTGCAAATGTATTCTCTACCTTTTAAATAAAATTTCGCTTCACCGTGATAAATGTATAAAAGTAAATAATTAGGTCTGCCGTTTGGTCTGTTAATCTCTCTGCCTTGAAATGTAAAAATGTGACCACAGCTATCAATTATAAAATTTTCGTTTTCTTCTATTTCTCCCCAATATCCGTTAATAATCAAATTTATCATTCCTTATAGCAATAAAACTTATACATATAGCAATTATACATATTCTTTTGTAACTATTTTATCATTATAATTTTAATTAGTCAATATTTGGAGGAAGATAAAATGGCACTAAATTCTGATTTTGCATTTAAATTTGGTTGCGGTAGATATTTGCAGGAAAAGGATGCTATTAAAAAGCATTTATTAACCGAATTAAGACGCTTTGGAAGTAAAGCGCTTTTTATTAGTGGTAAAAACGGTTTTAAAGCTGCGGGAGAAAAAATTAAAGCTTCTCTTAATGATAGCGGATTTGAATACGAGCTTAAAATTTTCGAAAGCACTCCTTGTTTTGAAAATGCCGATGAATTTGTTAATTATGCTAAAGAAAATGGGTTTAATATAATTTGCGGTGTTGGTGGTGGTGTTTTGGGCGATACTGCTAAGCTGGTGGCTTCCAGATCCGATTTACCTTTAATACAGATTCCAACATCATCTTCAACCTGTGTCGCAGCAACGCCGCTTAGTGTTTTGTATGACCGCGAAACACACGCAACAATTGGAAGTGTAAAGCTAATGACCGAAGCTGATGCTGTAATAGTTGATTTGGATATTATGATTAACCAACCTAAGCGCCTGTTTTGGGCGGGTGTAATGGATTCAATGGCAAAAATGATTGAAATCACACATAGAACTAAAGGAAAAAAAGATTTTGAAATACCCTTAGGTCTTGAAATGGCTTATGATATGTCAAAAACAGTTTATAATTTTTTCTATGAAAAACAAACCTCGTTGTCATCTGCTTTAGAAGGAAAAAACATTACATTTGATTTTGAAAGGGCAGTTTTTTATGCAATTGCTGTCACTGGTATTATAAGCGGTATTTCAAAAGGCTCAAATCAGTGTGCTATTGCTCATAAATTTTACGAGCAAACACGCAGTTTCTTTTATGAAGAGACTAAAGATTTTGTTCACGGTGAACTTGTTGCGCTTGGATTAGTAATTCAGTTGGCATATAACGAATTGGATTACCAAGCAATGATAGATTTGCTTGATAAAATGAAGTTACCAACCAAAATGTCAGGTATAAATTTAAAAATATGTGACGAAACATTAGAAACCTTTATTAATGAATTATCAGCTTCCACCGCAATTATGGATACAAGTGATATTTCAAAAAATAAAGTTAAAAAAGCATTGTTAACTATTTATAAATAAGGAGATTTTTTTGATGCTTAAAAGTGATGTTATTGAAAAAATTTTAAAAGAAAAAATTATTGTTATTGTTCGTGGGGTTGGTAAAAATAATATTTTGCCTTTTGCAAAAGCCGTTTACGAAGGTGGAGTTAGAGCTATTGAACTTACTTATGATGCTTCTAATCCTGAAAAGGATCAAGAAAATGCAGAAAACATTAAAATGCTTGTTGATTATTTTGGTGATAAAATGTTAATAGGCGCCGGTACAGTTATAAGAGAAAATCAAGTTGAACTTACTAAAAAAGCGGGTGGAAGTTTTATTATTTCTCCCGATACTAATGAAAATATTATAAAAAAGACCTGTGAACTTAATATGGTTTCTATTCCGGGTGCATTAACACCTACAGAAATTCAAACGGCACATTTAGCGGGTGCAGATTTTGTTAAGCTCTTTCCCGTTTCAACCTTTGGTGCACAGTATGTCAAAGATGTTAAAGTGCCATTATCGCACATTCGTATTCTTGCAGTTGGTGGTATAAACGAGAAAAACATTTCTGATTATTTAGCCGCCGGAGCTGATGGATTTGGAATAGGTTCAAATATTGTTAATAAAAAGCTAATAGAAACTGAGGATTTTAATGGAATTACAGAATTAACTAAAAAATTTTTAAAAGCCTTATAAAAAAATAAGGTTTAAAATTTCATCTCATTCATTTAAAGAAAGCATAAGAAAAAACCAAGGCATAAAAACCTTGGTTTTTTTTGGTGGAGACGGAGAGGATCGAACTCTTGACCTCTTGAATGCCATTCAAGCGCTCTCCCAGCTGAGCTACGCCCCCAAATTAAAAAAATTAAAACTTAGACTTGTTTTACAACAGTAAATATGTTATCATATAATAATAAAAAATGCAAGTCTTTTTTTGAAATTTTTTAAAAAATTTTTTCTGAGGGTAAAAATGGTATTTAAAAAGTGGGAAATCGCACCGATTAACAAAGAAATTTCCAGCCGCTTGGCTGAAGAATGTAATATCGAACCTTTTCTTGCTCTGATGGCATATGCAAGGGGGTATTCAAATCCGTTTGAACTGGACGAATTTTTGTCCCGTGAAGTATCGGGTTTTGATCCTTATGCTTTTCCTGATATGGAAGCGGGCGCTAAAAGAGTTATTGATGCTATTCAAAACAAAGAGAAAATTTTGATATATGGTGATTATGATTGTGACGGTGTGACTTCTACGGCGCTTTTGTATTTATTTTTAAAGGAAATGGATGCAGATGTTTCGTATTATATTCCGTCTCGCGCAGTCGGTTATGGTATGAACTGTCAATCTATTGAACAAATCGCCCGTGATGAAGTAAAACTTATCATTACTGTGGACAATGGCATTAACGCAAACGAAGAAATTGATTATGCTAATTCTTTGGGAATTGATACGGTTGTAACCGATCATCATCTCCCCAAGAATGAATTGCCCAATGCAATTGCTGTTATTGATCCTCACAGAGAAGATTGTGATATGGATTTTAAGGATTTTGCAGGCGTTGGTGTTGCTTTTGCTTTAGCTACAGCTATAAGCGGAACTTCGCCCGAAATCGCTCTATATAAATATTCAGATTTGGTGGCTCTTGGTACTGTTGCTGATGTTATGCCACTTAAATATGAAAATAGAAGCATAGTTTGGCATGGAATAAGAAAAATTAACTATAACGCATCAACAGGTATTAAAGCATTATTAGGTGCATCAGGCGCTAAATTTGGTGAAATAACTGCAGGAACCCTTGCGTTTACTGCTGCCCCTAGAATTAACGCTGCAGGAAGAATGGGAGATGCTTCCAGAGCTGTAGAAATGCTTATTGCCAATAATTATGCAAAAGCAACCGAAATAGCCGTTCAGCTTGATGATTTAAATACTGCACGCCAAAAAATAGAGCAGGAAATTTATAGTTCTGCATACGATGTTATTATTAATGAAAAATTATATAATAATAGAGTAATTGTAGTAGCAGGAAATGGTTGGCATGAGGGTGTACTTGGAATTGCGGCGGCAAGAATTGCTGAAACCTTTTCAAGACCAACAATTTTACTTAGCAGAAACGATGAACAATCAAACTACAAAGGCTCCGCAAGAACGGTTGGAGAGTTCAAAATATTTGATGCTATAAATGCTGCTTCTGAATTTTTAATAAAATTTGGTGGACATGATAAAGCGGCGGGACTTACTGTAGAAGCTGAAAAGCTTACTGTTTTTTGCAAAAAAATAAATGAGTTTGCAGAAACCTTGGATTTACCTGTTAATATTATTAATATCGATTGTCGATTAAATCCTGCCTATGTTGTTCCTGATTTAGTTCATACACTTAAACCACTGGAACCGTATGGCACAGAAAATACTAAACCAATTTTCGGGCTATTTGGTATGGAATTAAAAAACATTTCATCAATTGGTAACGGCAAGCATATTAGGCTCATTGCTGAAAAAAATAACACTACTATAGCTATGGTTATGTTTGGTATGAAAAAAGAAGATTTTCCTTTTAAGGAAAATGACATTTTGGATTTTGCTGTTAGTTTGGAATTAAAAGAGTATCAAGGTCAAGAACAATTAAGTGTTTTTGTTAAAGATGTGAAACCAAATGGTGCTAATGATGAGGAGGTCATCTCTCAACTTCTTTTGTATGAGTCTTTTTTGAGTGGCAGATTGGATTCAGAGGATGCAAAACTTTTATGTTTCGACAGAGATGAACTTGCTATTTCGTATATAGCTATTAAAAATGGTGCAAATACATTAACAAAACTTAAATATTCCGTTAAAGGGTTGTTAGAGGCTAAGCTCTATGTTATGGTGGATGTAATGGAAGAATTGGGATTGATATCAACTAAACATATAGCGAGTGAAGTATATATCATATTGGAGAATGTTGGCAAAGTTGAATTAGAAAATTCTAAAATTTTAAATGAACTAAAAGAAAAGGCGGTGATTTTATGACCGAATATGAAATGCATTTAGATGAATTAGAGGAATTAATGAAGAAACAAGGCGGTAATTATGATTACGCCTTGGTGGAAAAAGCATATAAATGTTGTGTAGAGGCTCACAAAGGTCAAAGACGCCTTTCGGGCGAAGAATACTATATGCATCCTTTTTCGGTTGCAAAAATTTTAGTTTCCCTCGGTATGGATAGTGAATCAATTGCTGCCGGACTTTTGCATGATGTTATTGAAGATACCGAAATATCTGCCGAACAGGTTGAAAAAGAATTCGGTTCTGCGGTATTGACATTGGTTGATGGCGTAACAAAACTTGGCAAATTGCCCATTTCCGCAAAGGAGCAACAGTCTGAAAATCTCCGTAAAATGCTCATTGCAATGGCGCAGGACATTCGTGTTATCATTATTAAACTTGCCGATAGACTTCATAATATGAGAACCATTGATGCTAAGCCTGAACAACGCCAGCGTGATATTTCTTTAGAAACAATCGAGGTTTTCGCACCAATTGCACACCGTCTTGGTATTCGTGGTGTTAAAGAGGAGCTTGAAGACCTTTCTATTGCCCATCTTGACCCTGTAGGTTATGGCGAAATTGAAAATTTGCTAAGTGTTCAAAAGCAATATCGTGAGAAACTATTAGAAGATATTAAAGATAGAATAAAAACAAGACTTGAAGAAACTATGCCCAATGTTAAAGTGCAAATCGAGGGGCGTGTTAAATCAATACACGGCATTTATCGTAAAATGTATATTCAAGGCAAGGATTTTGAGGAAATTTACGATATTTATGCTGTTCGTGTTATCACAGATTCCTTGGCAGATTGTTATAATATTTTAGGCGTAATGCACGATATGTTTCGCCCAATTCCCGGTAGATTTAAAGATTATATTTCTACGCCCAAGCCTAATCTTTATCAGTCCCTGCATACTACTGTTTTGGGTAGGGAAGGTATTCCTTTTGAAATACAAATACGAACTTGGGAAATGCATCATACCGCCGAATTCGGTATTGCGGCTCACTGGAAATATAAAGAGGGCATTAACAAGGTAGATGCCAAAATCGAAGATCGTTTACTTTGGATTCGCCAAATCCTTGACAGTCAAAAGGATGCAGATAATCCTGAAGATTTAATTCAAACTATTAAAACCGATTTACCAATTGAGGATGTATTTGCCGTTACACCTAAAGGTGATGTTATTAATCTTCCCGCTGGCGGTACGGTTATAGATTTCGCTTTTGCCATACATTCAGCTGTTGGTATTCGTATGGTGGGTGCTAAGGCTGATGGCAGAATTGTTCCTTTGACTCACAAAATACAAACAGGCGAAATTATTGAAATATTAACGACCAATCAGCCCGATCACGGACCAAGCAGAGATTGGCTTAATATTGCTGTAACAACTCAGGCAAAAAGCAAAATCCGTAATTGGTTTAAAAAGGAAAAGCGAACTGAAAACATTGCTTCAGGTAGGGCGCAGATTGAACGGGATTTCGCCCGTAACGGAATTCGCCTTTCAGAAGAAGAGTATAATAATTTCCTTTCTGATATTGCAAGACGCCAAAAATTCCCCAATGTTGATGAATTCTATGCAGCAATTGGTTATGGCGGTGTTTTGTTATCCCGTATTATGCCGCGCATAAAGGAAGATTATGCTAAGCTTAACGCGCAAAAGCAACCTAAACAAATATCTGATATTATTCGTCCCTCTGTTATTAAATCTCACGATGGTGTTATTGTCGAAGGTATCGAAAATTGTCTAATAAAGTTTTCCCGTTGTTGTTCACCCCTTCCCGGTGATGATATAATCGGCTTTATTACTCGCGGACATGGTGTTTCGGTGCATAAGAGAGATTGTAATAATGTTCCTCGTGATATTTCTACTGCTAGTGAGCCTGAGCGTTGGATAAAAGCTTCTTGGGCTGAAACCAGACAAGAAAGCTTTAAGGCTACATTGCTTATCAACGGACTTGACCGCAATGGTTTATTGGCTGATGTTACTATGATTATTGCGGGCATTGGCGTACCGGTTCATAATGTAAATGCCAGACAGGTTAGTGGTGGAAACTGTATTATTACACTTACTATGAGTGTTCAAAGTGTAGAACATTTACGCTCAATCATTCAACGACTTGAAAAAATTGAGGGTGTATATCATGTTGAGCGTTCAAATATGTAGAAAATAGGTGATTTAATGAAAGCTGTAATTCAGCGTTGTCTTTCCGCATCGGTAATTGCAGACGGAAAACAAGCGGGCATTATTAAAAAAGGGTTACTTGTGCTACTTGGTGTTAATGAGGAAGATACATCAGCAGAGGCTGAACTTTTAGCAAATAAAGTATCTGCTTTGCGTATTTTTACTGATGAGAATGATAAAATGAATTTATCTGTTTCTGATGTTAACGGAAGTATTTTAGCAGTTTCTAACTTTACTCTTTGTGCCGACAGCAAAAAAGGCAACAGACCTTCATTTTCTACGGCTATGGAGCCTGTAAGGGCTAATGAGCTTTATGAGGAATTTTGTGCTGTAATTGAAGGTAACGGTATTTCGGTGCAAAAAGGTGTTTTTGGAGCTGATATGCAAGTTTCTATGGTTGGCGACGGCCCTGTTACAATAGTTTTAGACACTGATATTTGGAGTAAAAAATAATTATGGAAATAAAAACCTTTTGTTCGGTGAGGTTTCCCGAAAACTGTTATGGTGTTATTCTGAAAAATGATATAATTTTGGTTGACCCGGGTGAATTTACGCCTGAATTGGAGAATTTTGTTAAGTTAAATATCAACAGAATTAAGTATATCCTGCTTACACATATGCACTTTGATCATATTTGTGGTGCTGCTGATGTGAAAAGACTATGCCCCAACGCTAAAATTGTTATTCATTCATTGGATGCTGAAGGTCTTTCTGACTCGGTAAAAAGCCTTGCAGTTTATTTTGGATTAGAACAAAAAAATACTGTTGCTGACATTTTTTGCAATGATTTGGATGTTTTAGATTTAGGTGATGCAAAAATCAATGTTTTGTATACCCCCGGTCATTCTGAGGGCAGTGTGTGTTATATGATTGAAAATTCAATTTTTTGTGGCGATACCATTTTTGAAGGCAGTTGTGGCAGAACAGATTTTCCCGGCGGTAGCAGTTATATTTTATCTCAATCTTTAAAAAAGCTTAAAGAATTAGATGGTGACTTTAAACTTTACCCAGGTCACGGAAATCCTACAACCCTTAATAATGAACGATTATACAATCCTTATATGAGGAATCTTTAATATGATAATTTATACTAATGAATTGCCATTTGAATATGAACTTGAAAAACTTACGCGTTTGTTTTTCCCTTTTGAAAAAATTGAGTTTTCTTATGTTCAACCTGCTATGTCGGATGAGCTTTTTGCTATTGCTAAAATCGTTGAGCAGAAAGGAATTAAGTCTTTAATTGCATCAGCGGGGATTAATGGCAAAATCGCAAGCAGAAACACACCTTTTATACCTGAAACATCTAAGGACCCTGATGAAGTCAGAAATTTAGAACGCGCTCTGGCGGTCGAGCTTTTTGAGTGCTACTGCGAAATAACAAATTATAAGCCTAGGTGGGGTATTTTAACAGGTATTCGACCAGCCAAGCTTTACCGACGCTTCGTCGAATTTTTAGGGGAAGACGGCGCTACTGATTTTTTTAAAAACCAATTTTGTGTTGAAACCAAAAAAATGGATTTACTTAAAGAAACTGCCATAAGTGAGGAAGGTATTATTTCAAAATCCAACAATAAAAGTGTAAGTATTTATATTTCTATTCCTTTTTGTCCATCCAGATGCAGTTATTGTTCTTTTGTTTCCCATAGCATAGAACGCGCCTCTGATTTAATTCCTGAATATTTGGAGTTTTTAATCAAAGAGATTTTTGTAACTGCTGAAATTGTTAAAAAGCTAGGGCTAGAGGTTATGACAGTATATGTTGGCGGCGGCACTCCAACAACACTTTCTGCTCAGCAGTTATCCCATCTTTTAGATACTATTCACACTTGTTTTGGTAATTGTTTTGATGAACTCACTGTAGAAGCTGGTAGACCCGATACCATAACCAAAGAAAAACTTATCGCTTTAAAAAGTGGTGGTGTTGATAGAATAAGCATCAATCCTCAAACAATGAATGATTTAGTTTTAAGTAACATTGGCAGAAGGCATACAACTGTCGAAACTATAAATGCATTTCATTTGGCGCGGGAATGTGGTTTTAATAATATTAATATGGACTTGATTGCAGGCCTTCCGGGTGATACTCTGGAAAGCTTTAAAAATACCATTGATAGCGTTATTAACTTGAATCCTGAAAGCGTTACCGTTCATTCTTTGTCACTTAAACGCTCATCAGGAATGGGTCAGGATAAGAGTTTTTCCTACCTTAAAGATGGTGTTTTTGCAAGCGATATGGTTGATTATGCCGAAGCAAAACTAAAATCTGCCAAAATTTTACCGTATTATATGTACCGTCAAAGTAAAACTGTAGGTAATTTAGAAAATGTGGGTTATGCTAAGAAAGGCTTTGAAGGTCTTTATAATGTATATATTATGGATGAAACTCATACAATACTTGCGTGTGGTGCGTCGGCGGTGACAAAGCTTAAATCGGTTAGCACAGGTCAAATTGAAAGGATTTTTAATTATAAATATCCATATGAGTATATGTCCCGTTTTGACGAGATACTTGAACGCAAAAATAGAGTGGAGGAGTTTTATAGTGAATACCCTATCGAAGATTAACGATTTAGCACAATCTAACCCTAAAGTCCTTATTGAAACGGCAGAACATAATTATGATAATGAGCTAAATAATTTAGTAAAAAACATAATCGAAAACGAAGAATATAAAATAATTTTAATTGCAGGTCCATCTGGGTCTGGAAAAACAACTACAGCTCATATTATAAAAAACAAACTTTCAAAGTATAGTAAACGGGCTGAGGTTGTTTCCCTTGATCACTTCTTTTTACCTATGGATAAAATGCCCTTGCAGGATAATGGCGAAAAGGATTTTGAATCGGTATATTCTTTGGATATTCCTGAAATTCATCGTTGTTTTAATCAGCTTTTATCAAATGGTAAAACAAATATTCCTGTTTTTAGTTTTCTTAGCGCATCTCGTGAGGAAAAACACACTATTGATATTTCAAATGGCGGGATTTTAATCGTAGAAGGTTTACATGCCTTAAATCCTATACTTACCGATGAATTAAATCAAAACAATTTACTTAAAATCTATATAAGTGTTAACCGCACTGTGTATGACGATAATAACAACAAACTCCTTTCTAGTAAGCAGCTTCGTTTAATCAGACGAATGTCTAGGGATTTTCTTTACAGAAATACAGACGCTTTAAAAACTTTAAAGCTCTGGACTTCGGTTGTAAAAGGCGAGGAAAAATACCTTTATTGCTTTAAAGATACGGCGGATGTAAAGCTTTTTACATTTCATAGTTATGAACCTTGTATTTTTAGAAATATAATTGTAGAATTATTGAAAGACCTTCCAGAAAACGCTGATAATTATGAGTATATTATGGACGCAAAAAATGCGTTGGAAAAATTTGTATCAATCGATTTTAATCTGGTACCCGAAAATTCTTTGATAAGAGAGTTTATTTCCGGCGGTGTTTTTGAAAATCACAAATAATTTTTGGAGTGTTAATCAATGAAACCTACGAATTACAAAAAACTATATTCAAAAATTTTTAAATTATTAGGTGACTTAACACCATTGACCGTTGATTGTGGGGTTTTGTGCGAAGGTGCTTGCTGTAAGGGTGGGGACGATGTGGGTATGTTGCTTTTTCCGTATGAAGAAAGCCAATTGCCAATTCAAAAAGCTGAGTTCGGCGGGCGATTAGCGGTTTGTAATGGTACTTGCAATAGAGAAAATAGGCCTTTAGCTTGTCGTATTTTTCCTTTTTTCCCTACAGTTGATGAAAATGGTAAGGTATTTGTAGAAAAGGATTATAGAGCCGGCAGGCTATGTCCTTTACTTAAACATAGCGACGAAATAGTTTTTAATCCAAAGTTTTTTAAAGCTTTAAAAAAGGTTGGTAAGCTACTTGCTAAGGATAAAGAATGTTTGGAGTTTTTAAGATCATCTACTGAGGAAATTGATACATATTCATCCTTTTTTAATGTATAAAAAAGCAGTATCGAATTTTTAGCATCTTCGATTACTGCTTTTTACTATTTGTAATATTAAAATTATTTATTATTCAAACAGTTCGGTTGAAAGATATCTGTCACCTGTATCAGGCAGCAAAACAACAATGTTTTTATTTTCATTTTCGGGCAATTTCGCAAGCTCAATTGCAGCATACAAAGCCGCACCGGATGAAATACCTACAAGTACACCCTCGGTTTTTCCCATAAGTCTTGCAGCTTCATAGGATGCTTCTGTGGTGGCTGTTATAATTTTATCATAAATTTTAGTATTTAGAATGTCGGGGATAAATCCTGCGCCAATACCTTGTATTTTGTGTGCACCCGAGATATTCTTTGATAAAATAGGGGAGTCCGCAGGCTCAACTGCAACCACTTCGACATTTTTGTTTTTGGATTTTAAATATTCTCCAACTCCTGTAATTGTGCCACCCGTACCTACACCGGCTACAAAAATGTCAATATTTCCATCGGTATCATTATATATTTCGGGGCCTGTATTTTTTATATGGGCAATAGGATTAGCGGGATTAATAAATTGTCCTGCAATAAAACTGTTTGGTATTTCTTTAGCCAATTCTTGAGCTTTTTCAATAGCTCCGGACATACCTTTTTTGCCATCACTAAGGATAAGCTCGGCGCCGTACGCTTTCATAAGAATTCGTCGTTCAACTGACATTGTTTCAGGCATAACAATTATTATGCGATAACCTCTTGCAGCCGCCACAGAGGCAAGTCCAATGCCTGTATTACCCGATGTTGGTTCAATAATAACCGAATTAGAGGTTAAAATACCTTTTTCTTCGGCAGTATTTATCATTTCAAGGGCAACTCTGTCTTTTACCGAGCCCGCAGGGTTTAAATATTCTAATTTTGCAATGATTTTTGCTTTTAAATTAAGCGTTTTTTCAATATTCTTTAACTCTAAAAGGGGTGTGTTTCCAATTAATTGTTCAACAGAGGTAAAAATTTTTGACATTTAAACATCTCCTTTAAGTATAGTATAACATTCGCTAATTAAAGTGTCAATATTTTAGAGCTTAATATACATTGTAGCATATCATTTTATAGAATATTTTATAGTTGAATATATTATTATTGTGTGATAAAATTAATTTAAACATATTTATTAAACAAATAAGGAGTTTTACTATGGAAGTTATTAAAAATATTTGTTACGGTACATTAACCGAAAGGGACCATTTAATGGATATTTATTTACCGGAAAATCGTGAAAATTTTGCAACATTTGTGTATTTCCACGGCGGCGGAATAACCGGCGGTTGTAAGGATGGTAAATATGCATTTATTCAGACTCTCATAGATGCTGGATATGCCGTTGTACAAGCCAATTACAGACTTTATTTTGGTGCTTCCTATCCCGATTTTATTGATGATGCCGCAAGATGTGTTGATTATGTTATTAATCACATTGCCGAATATGGCGGTGACCCCAAAAAGGTGGTTGTAGGTGGTAGTTCGGCAGGCGGATACATTACAATGATGCTCGCATTTGATGAATTTTTCCTTTCACGATACGGAAAAAGACCTAATAATATTGCAGGTTGGGTTTTTGATGCAGGTCAGCCTACAACTCATTTTAATGTGCTTAAGGAACGCGGAATCGACAGTCGTGCGGTTATTATTGACAGAGCCGCACCAATATTCCATATTCGCCAGTATTCGGGACTTAAGCCTATGATTATATTTGCAGCTGATAATGATATGCCCGGTAGACTTGAGCAAACACACCTTATGTTAAAAACTTTAGATATGTTTGGTTATCCCAAAGAGAATGTTACATTTGAATATATGGAAGGATATTCACATTGTAAGTATACGGGTCATCAAATTTTCGCAGATAAGGTTCTAGCATTTTTGGAGGCAAAGGTTAAATAATGAAAAAAGCTATTCCTTTTGTTTTAATTACGGCTCTTTGTTTTGCTACTTTGGAGCCTGTAAGCGGTCAGATTGCCGCTGACATAAACCCTGCTGTGATGACTGCGATTAGATTTGTTATTGGCGGAATTATTCTATTGCCTTTTGCAGTTTCCACCATAAAAAAGCAAAATGTTGTTATTAATAGTAAAACCATATTAATTTTATTTTTACTTAGTATATTGCTTATTGGAACAAGTATGGTGCCTTTGCAATATGCTGTTTTAGAGGCTAAAAAAGCAAATCTTTCCACTGCAGTTGTCGCAATAATTTTTTGTTGTAATTCTGTATTTACCGCAATTTTTTCATCAATTATTCTTAAGGAAAAAATCCCTGTTAAAAGTTGGATAGGAATTTTTCTTTGTTTAGTAGGTATTGTTGTTTCTTCAAATATTACTTCCGGTGTTGGAGTCGTGAGCATTGCACTGGCGCTTCTTTCTGCTATAACCATGGGACTTTACACTGTTATAAGCAAAAAATTTATTAAAGCCGTACCGGGTGTTGTACAGAATTCTCTCTCCTTTATAATGGGTGGTTTGGCTCTTGGCTTAATTTTACTTATAAGCGGTATTAACATTATTCCAAGCTCTGGTGATTGCGCCTTAAATTGGGGTGTGCTTGCTTATTTAGGTGTTATAGTTACAGGTGTTGGTTATGCCGCGTTTTTCAAAGCTATTGAGTTTGGCTCTGCAACAATTGCCTCATCTGCATTCCTGATTAAGCCGATATTGGCTCCCTTTGCCGCAGTGTTAATTTCTTTAATCTTTACAGGCAAAATCGAGGCCATTAACTGGTATGTGTGGGTTGCAATTCCCTTGGTTTTTGTTGGCTCTGTTCTAATGATGAAACCCAAAACTAAATAATATTTTAAGCGGTTTGAATTTCAAATCGCTTATTTTTTATGCTCAATTCAGTATATTTTTGAAAAATCACACATTTTGTTTAGGTGCGTATACTGTATTGAAGGGCGGTGGTTATATGCGAAGACGAAACCGAAAGTCACCGGTATACATAATTTACTTTGGTGTTGGGCTTATTGTAGCGTTCTTTTGTCCTTTAAAGGTTATAGTATTGGTGTTAGCCGTCGCTATGATATACATGGGCATTTGTTGTATTAAATGTTAATTTTTTTGGAGGCGATTATTATGAAGATCGTTGTAGTAAAAAGTCCTAAAATATTAAGCGGATTTTTAAGAATGATTTTTGGTATTAAAAAAGATAAAGAATAACATTTCAGATAAATGGCTACCGAAAATAGGTAGCCGTTTTTTATTGCAATTTTCTGATATGTGTGGTATAATTCTAGATATAATTTTTAAGGTGTGATTTTATGACGGATTTATATATAATCAGACATTGTGAAGCGGTTGGTAACCGAGATAGAACCTTTCAAGGTGTTTCTGACTGCGATATTACAGATTTAGGTGAAAAACAACTCGAATATTTAGCCGAAAGGTTTAAAAACATTAAGCCTGATGCTGTTTATTCAAGTCCGCTAAGAAGGGCTTATTTAACGGCTGCTGCCGCTAATAAATATCATAATCTACCGATTACAAGGGTAGATGATTTGATTGAAATTGATGGGGGAGAAATCGAGGGTATATCTTGGGTTGATTTTCCCATAACTCGCCCGGAGCTTGAGTATGATTGGAGTATTGAACCCCATAATTTTCATCCCAAAGGCGGAGAGTCAATGCGCAGTGTTTATGTTCGTTCTTGGAAGGCTGTTAAAAAAATAATTGCTGATAATGATGGAAAAACAATTTTTCTTGCTTCCCATGGATGTACAATTCGTAATATTATCTGCAATGCACTTGGAAGACCTATTGAGCAGCTGAACACCGTAGCTTGGGCAGATAATACAGGTGTTTTTCATTTGCGTTTTGAAAGCATTGATTTGCTTCCTGAAATTTTAATTTTTAATGATGTTTCGCATCTTCCTGAGGAATGTCTACCTCAAAAAAGCCGTATAACAAGTATGTTTGCAAATAAACCGATAATTAAATCTGCAAGTGAGGATAAATAATGATTATTATGTCTGTTGATTTAGGTGATGCCCGAACCGGTATTGCTGTTTCGGATATAGGTGAGGGATTTGCCTTTCCAAGAACTGTAATCAATGAATGGAATAAAGATAAGCTTATTGAGAAAATACTTTTAGAAGCCCAAAATGCAGGAGCAGAAAAAATTGTTGTTGGATTACCAAAAAATATGGATGGTTCCTTTGGCTTCAAAGCGCAAGAGTGTACGGAATTGGCTGAAAAAATTCGTTCAGGCTTCAAAAACGGGGAAGTTGTTATGTGGGACGAACGATGCACAACCGTTTCGGCTCATCACGCCCTTAATGCCACTAATACTCGTGGCAAAAAGCGAAAGGCTATTGTCGATGCCGTGGCTGCAACTATGATTTTGGAAGATTATTTAAGGTCTATAAAATAGGGTGACGCTTTATTATTATCTACAAAAGTATTTTTATTTTGTTAAATAATATTTATGTTATTACTATTGACAGATTTTGGAGAGTTAATTATAATTAAGAAAAATTAAGTTGAATTTTGAAGGTGATAATTATGGGCGCTATTAAAAAATGGCTAAATCGTTTTTTTATTGATGGTCTTAGCGGTATGGCGCTTGGTCTTTTTTCTACACTTATTATCGGCACAATTTTAACTCAAATTGGTGGACTTGTAAGCTCCTATTTAAACTCAACAGTTGGATATTATATTACAGTTGTAGGAAAAGTTGCTTCATCCTTAACAGGTGCGGGAATTGGTGCCGGTGTTGCAACTAAATTCAAAGAACCTCCTGCAGTCGCAATTTCTGCTATGACGGCAGGTATGATTGGTGCTTTTGCAACCAAAATTATAGCAGGTACTGTGTTTTTAAATGGAGCTGTTACATATTCCGGCCCCGGTGAGCCTTTAGGCGCTTTTTTAGCCGCTTATGTTGCCATTGAGGTTGGGCATCTTGTTGCAGGAAAAACAAAAATAGACATTATTTTAACACCTATTGTAACTATTGCTTCGGGAGCTATTGTTGGTATTCTGGTTGGGCCTCCAATTTCCGCAGTTATGACTGAGCTCGGTAATTTAATTAACTGGGGTACAGTTCAGCAGCCCTTTATTATGGGCATAGTTGTTTCGGTAATTATGGGTATGGTGCTTACACTTCCAATCAGTTCTGCCGCTATTGGCGTAATTCTTGGTCTTAACGGAGTTGCCGCCGGAGCCGCTACTATAGGTTGTTGTGCTAATATGATTGGCTTCGCTTTTGCAAGCTATCGTGAAAATAAACTTGGCGGTGTATTTGCCCAAGGTATTGGAACAAGTATGCTTCAGGTGCCAAATATTGTTAAAAAGCCAATTATTTGGTTGCCCGCCATTCTTACAAGTGCGATTTTAGGACCTGTTTCTACCTGTCTTTTAAAAATGACTAATAATGCAACCGGTTCAGGTATGGGTACTTGTGGATTTGTAGGTCAAATTACAACATTCCAAACTATGACAGCCGAAGGGGTATCTGCTTGGATTGTTTTGTTAGAAATAGTTGTTATGCATTTTATTTTACCCGCTTTAATGGCATTTTTCTTTACCGAAACAATGCGTAAACTAAAGTGGATAAAAGACGGTGATATGAAGCTTGTTTTATAGGAGAGTTTAATATGGATTTTTCAAAGCTTACTAATTATTTAAAAAATTTAGACCACAATTTAATTCCTGATTGCGAAATTGCAGTTTTTAAGGACCACGAGTGCATTTACAAAAACGCTTTTACAAAACCTAATTATGATTTAAATGAGGCAAATAAAGATACATATTTTCTTTTTTCGGCTACTAAGGTTATAACCTGTACTGCAGCTTTGCGTTTGGTTGAAGAAGGCAAAATATTACTTAACGAACCAGTTTCAAAATATTTACCCGAATTTGCCGAGCTTTATGTAAGAAACGGCGATAATGGAAAAGTCCCCGCTAAAAAAACACTAACTGTTCGTCATTTGTTTTCTATGCAGGGTGGATTTACATACTTTTTTGGTTATGAGAGTATTCAAAAGGTTATCAGAGAAAGCAACCGACAAGCCTCTACACGCGAAATCGTTTCTGCAATTGCTCAAATGCCTTTAGAATTTGAGCCGGGTGATAATTTCCACTATAGTCTTTGTCACGATATTCTAGCCGCAGTTGTTGAGGTTGCGTCGGGTAAAAAGTTTTCTGAATATTTAAATGAGGTTATTTTTGCGCCTTTAGGTATGAAAGATACAACATTTGTTGCTACTGATGATGTACTATCAAGAATGAAACAACAGTATCGTGTTGATCCCGCAACCTTCACCGCAATTCCTCAGGCGGCTACTTGTGTGTATACCCTTTCTGAAAATTACGAAAGTGGTGGTGCCGGTCTTATTTCCACACTTGCTGACTATACCAAATTTGTTGACGCATTAGCTTGTGGAGAAAGTAAGAGTGGCTATAGAATTTTAAAGCCCGAAACGGTTGAGCTTATGAAAACAAACCAATTAAACGAAGCTGCCTTAAAAACATTCAGAAGTGCTACTCATAACAAAGGTTACGGTTACGGTATGGGCGTAAGAACCTTAATGGATAAAGATATTGAGCATACAACTGCGCCCTTTGGCGAATTTGGTTGGGATGGCGCCGCAGGTTCGTACTGTTTAATCGATACCGAAAATCATTTGTCGATTTTCTATGCACAACATGTGTTAGGCTGTTCATATGCTTATTCTAATGTTCATAAAGCAATAAGAAGTTTGGTTTATGAAGAATTAGAAAAATAAGTTGACTATTCTAATGAGTCTAATAATAAATCTTTATAATTAAAAGCTCTGTGACTATCCACAGGGCTTTTAGCTTTTAATGTATCATCAAATATGTATTTTTTTTGTATTCGGTCGGAGTCATTCCTGTAATGCGTTTGAACATTTTATTGAAGTGTGTAGTATTGTTAAATCCGCAAAGGGTGGCAATTTCTAAAATATTTTTACCCAATCCGTTTTCGCGTAAAAGCTGTACTGCCATATTTATTCTTTTGTTGCTTATATAATCCCAAAGTGAAATACCGCTGATTTTTTTAAAAAAAGATGAAAAGTAATTTGGGCTCATCCCTGCTTTTTCGGCAAGCTCGTCAAGGTATAACTTTTCAGTAAAATGTTCATCAATATAGTTTAAAATATGTTGTAAGCTTTTAAATTGCAGAGAGTTTACCGATATTTCTTGATCAGAATAGTTGAAATTTCTTACAAGATTTATCAGTAATAGATTTAGCAAGGATTTTACCTGAAGTTGATATTCACTTTCTTTACTATTAAGCTCTTTTTTTATTTCTTCAACATAACTATATATTATATTTGCCTTTTTCGACGGAATTTTGTTTTCAAAAGCATCACTATGACCAAAACAGAAATTTATATTTGCTTCACTGAAGCTATCTGTATAATTACCCCATAAATATCGTGGTTCAAAGTGCATATTGGTTAATTTTAAGCCTTTATCACCAACCTCGGTAATACAATGGTATTCATTGCTTGAAAAAACAAAAATATCACCTGGTGACATATTATAGCTTTTATTATTTGTGGTGTAAACTCCACTTCCAAAATCAACTACCGTTATTTCGAAGCAGGTATGACTATGATGTTGAAACAACAGTTTACCTGCCGGAACCTCTGCGTTCCACATTTTAAGAAGCATATTTCCGCTTAAATCTTGAATACTGCCAATTGATTTAGAAGCTTTTGCGCCATTGGCAAAAAAATCGTTCATAAAAATCACCTTCGTAATATAGTTTGCAAATTAGGTAATATAATTAGCGAAAAACAGGGGATAGTATGTTAAAATACATTTAGATTATACTCCTTGTAGTTTATTCTGTCAATAATAAATGGAGGTTAAAAAATGGATTCTATTTTCGAAAAAATTTCAAGTGTTGGTGTTGTTCCTGTTATAAAGCTCAACAACCCCGAAAAAGATGCTGCAGGTCTTGCAAAAGCTCTTTGTGACGGCGGTGTTCCCGTGGCTGAGGTTACATTCCGTGCCGCAGGTGCTGCAAAAGCTATTAAGCTTATGTCTGAGGCTGAGCCTGATATGTTAGTTGGCGCAGGTACTGTAATGTGTGAAGCTCAGGTTGATGAGGCTATAGAGGCAGGCGCTAAATTTATTGTTTCACCCGGTCTTGACATAGAACTTGTTAAATACTGTCAGCAAAAGGGAATTGCAATATTCCCGGGTTGTACAACTCCCACCGACTATCACGCAGCATACAGACTGGGACTTAAGGTTTTAAAATTCTTCCCTGCAGAGCAGTCGGGCGGTCTTTCAAAAATCAAGGCTATGGCGGCGCCCTTCCCAATGTTTAAGGTAATGCCTACAGGTGGTATCTCTCTTAAAAATTTGGGTGAATATCTAGCTTGTCCTATAATTTGTGCTTGCGGCGGTTCATATATGGTTACTGCCGATTTAATTGATAATCAAAAATGGGATGAAATCACAGAGCTTTGTAAGGAGTCGGTTAAAGTTGTTAAGGAGGTTCGTGGATAATGGGTAAAATTGTTACTTTTGGTGAAATAATGCTTCGTCTTGCGCCTAACGGTTATTACAGATTTTTCCAAAACGATCAAATGCAGGCTACATTTGGTGGCGGTGAAGCAAATGTAGCGGTTTCTCTTGCTAATTATGGTATGGATGCTTCTTTTGTAACTAAGCTTCCTAAGCACGCAATCGGTCAAGCCGCTGTTGATTCACTTCGTTATTTTGGCGTTGATACTAAAGATATTACCCGAGGCGGTGATAGAGTAGGTATCTATTTCCTTGAAAAAGGCGCTTCACAGCGTGGTAGTGTTTGTATTTATGATAGAGCTTATTCTGCTATCCAACAAGCCAAAAGCGAAGATTTTGATTGGAATAAAATCTTTGATGGTGCCGATTGGTTCCACTTTACCGGTATTACCCCTGCTTTGGGTGGTAATCTTGTTGAAATTTGTAAAGAGGCTTGTATAGCAGCTAAAAATAAAGGTGTTAAAATTTCATGCGACCTCAACTATCGTGGCAAGCTTTGGACTCGTGATGAAGCAAGAGCAGCTATGAGTGAGCTTTGCAAATATGTGGATGTTTGTATCGCTAACGAAGAAGATGCTAAAGATGTATTTGGTATTGAAGCTGAAAATACCGATATATATGGCGGTAAGCTTAACAAAGAAGGCTATAAATCTGTTGCTAAACAGCTTATGGATACCTTTGGATTTGAAAAGGTTGCTATTACTCTCCGTACCTCTATTTCTGCTAATGATAACGATTGGGCAGGTATGCTTTTTGATGGTGATAATTACTGCTTCTCAAAAGAATATCATCTTCATATAGTTGACCGTGTAGGCGGTGGCGATAGCTTTGGTGCAGGACTTATCTATGCTTTGCTTAATGGTAAGGATACCCAACAAGCGATTGAATTTGCTGTTGCCGCATCTGCTCTTAAACATACTGTTGAAGGTGATTTTAACAGAGTTTCTGTTTCTGAAGTTGAAAAACTTGCAGGTGGCGACGGAAGTGGACGAGTACAAAGATAAGTTTCTTTTATGCTAATTCAAAACGCCTTGAGCATTTAGCTCAAGGCGTTTTGCTATTCTTCGGGGTTATCGATTTCTTCTACAATGTTTGGTTCAATTTCGGTTAGGTCTTCATCGGTAACCGTAATTACTGTTGTTTCAACATTAGAATTTTTTCTGTTAAGGAAAAAAGCCCAAACCAAACAACCAACGATTATTATTGCGCATACAATAAATAAAACCAAAACTATTGGATTTAGTCCGGCATCACCGGTAGGGGGATTTGATATCATAAACATAAAATATCTACTCCTAAACATAACAAATCATTAATATTTGATTAATTTTTTATTATTATACCATAAAATCCTTAATTCGTCAAATATTTTTAGTAAAGGTTATAAAACTGTAACTTTTTTAAAATAAAAAGATTTAATAATTTATAAATTTATAAAAATTAATATTGCCGTAATTTAATATTTGTGTTATAATATATCATTGATATATTGGGTTCAAATTAATATTAATTTATTTGGGTGAAAAAATGATTGTTTTAGGTATTGACCCCGGTTATGCAATAGTGGGTTATGGAATAGTTGAGTATAAAAATAATAAATTTACTCCAATTAAATTTGGCGCCGTTACAACCAAAGCGGGTGTTAGGTTTTCTTCAAGATTAGAAAAAATATTTAGTGATATACTTCAAATTATAGAAACCTATAAACCCGAAGCAATTGCTATTGAAAAACTTTTCTTTAATACTAATACAACAACCGCAATTGATGTTGCGCAGGCTAGGGGAGTAATTCTTTTAGCTGCTGAAAAAATGCATATTCCCATTTTTGAATACACACCGCTTCAGGTTAAACAATCGGTTACTGGATATGGCAAGGCACCAAAAACGCAAGTTATGGAGCTTACCCGCAGACTTCTAGGTCTTGAAAAATGCCCAAAACCGGACGATACAGCCGATGCCTTGGCGATGGCTATTTGCCACTGTCACAGTTCATCTTCTTTGATTTTTAAACAAACGATAGGAGGCTCCATATGATATATTCTTTAAATGGTAAACTTCTTGAAAACGAGCCAAACACCGCAGTTATTGAATGTAGTGGTGTGGGATATAAATGCTCGGTTTCTCTCAAAACATCTGCCGCGCTTCCGAAAATCGGTGAAAATGTTTTTCTCTACACATATCTTGCAATTCGTGAGGATGCAGTAGATTTATTTGGTTTTATAAGTAAAGATGAAATGAAAGCCTTCAAACTAATTACTTCGGTGAATGGCGTTGGCCCAAAAGTCGGTATTGCAATTCTTTCAGAGTTTACGCCTGACTATCTTTACACATACATTGCTGCCGGCGATTATAAAGCATTAACTACAGCTAGCGGTGTTGGCCCAAAGCTTGCGCAGCGTATTGTTTTGGAGCTTAAGGATAAAATCGGCACCTTACCTAAAGAAATAAATGTTTCTTCAGCGTTTGCAGTCACATCAACAACCGAATTGCCACAAAATAATCTTCGCAGTGCTGTTGCAGCGCTTGTTTCTTTGGGATTTTTACAGGTAGAAGCTAATCGGGCTGTACAAAATATTGATCCAACACTTTCTACTGAGGATATTATTAAACAAGCTCTTTCAAAACTATCTTCAGGTAAATACTAAAAGGAGGACTAAATGATGGATGAAATGGATTTTGAAAATCGAATAGTAGCTCCTGAATATAATTATCAAGATGAAGAGGTTGAACTTTCCCTTCGTCCTAAACATCTTAGTGAATATATAGGTCAAGAAAAGGTTAAGGATAATCTTTCTATATATATAAAAGCGGCTTCGATGCGTCACGAGGCTTTGGACCATGTTCTTTTATATGGTCCTCCCGGTCTTGGTAAAACAACACTTTCGGGCATAATAGCTAATGAGCTTGGTGTGAATTTGCGCGTTACCTCAGGTCCCGCAATTGAAAAAGCAGGTGATTTAGCCGCTATTTTGTCATCTCTTTCTGAGGGTGATGTTTTGTTTATCGATGAAATCCACCGTTTACCTCGCGCAGTAGAGGAAATCCTTTATCCAGCAATGGAGGATTTTTCATTAGATATTATAATTGGTAAAGGTCCTGCCGCACAATCAATAAGACTTAATCTTCCGCATTTCACTTTGGTAGGTGCAACAACTCGCTCAGGACAGCTTACGGCTCCTCTTAGGGACAGGTTTGGTGTTCTTTTGCGTCTTGAACTTTATACTCCCGAAGAATTGGCAAAAATCGTTACCCGTTCTGCGGGTATTTTGGGTATAGAAATTGAACAAGATGGCGCTTTAGAAATAGCCTCACGCTCTAGAGGAACTCCCAGAATTGCAAACAGACTTTTAAAACGAGTGCGTGATATTGCTCAAATCGAGTATGATGGTGTTATTACCGAAAATGTGGCTATGAAAGCTTTAGAACGCTTTGAGGTTGACCATTTAGGTCTTGATGAATTTGATAGAATTATGCTTAAAACCATAATTAATAATTATGGTGGCGGTCCTGTAGGTCTTGATACCTTAGCTGCTGCCGTTGGTGAGGAAAGCATTACCATTGAGGATGTTTATGAACCCTATCTTATGCAAATTGGTTTTTTAATGCGCACAAATCGCGGCCGCGTGGTAACTGATGCCGCTTATCAACATTTGAATATTAAAAAAATCGGTCAACAATCCTTAATTTAAAAATTGGAGGTTATTTTATGGGTAGACTTTTTGGAACAGATGGTGCCAGAGGAATTGCTAATAAGGAATTAACTTGCGAGATGGCTATGAATATAGGTCGTGCCGCTGCTTTTGTTTTAACTCGTGAGAATGTTAAGCATCCTAAGGTTTTAATTGGTAAAGATACAAGAGCCTCATCAAATATGCTTGAAATGGCATTAGCTGCCGGACTTTGCTCGGTTGGAGCCGATGTTGTATTAGCGGGCTTTATCCCTACGCCTGCAGTTGCATATTTAATCAGTGATTGCGGCGCGGATGCGGGTGTTATGATTTCTGCATCACACAATCCTTGTGAGTATAATGGAATAAAATTATTTAACAATAGCGGTTATAAATTGCCCGACGCCATTGAGGAAGAGATCGAAGCCTTGGTTTTAGATGATATGTCACCCATTAAATTTCCAATCGGCGGTGATGTTGGCAATGTATTTATCCGTCACGATTATGTTGATAAATATATTGACCATATTGTAGGTTCAACCGATGTTCGTTTAGATGGCCTTAAAATTGCGCTTGATTGCTCAAACGGCAGCGCTTCATATACTGCTCAACGAATTTTTAAAGCATTGGGTGCCGAGCTTCATATAATGCACGCAAATCCTGATGGTGAGAACATTAATGCTAATTGCGGTTCAACACATATGAACGGTCTTATAGATTATGTTAATGCTTACGGTATGGACTTAGGTCTTGCTTTTGACGGTGATAGTGACCGTTGCCTTGCAGTCGACGAAAAGGGTAATCTCATTGATGGTGACAGACTCATTGCTGTTTTTGCAAAGGATTTGAAGGAACAAGGAAAATTGAAGGGTAATACTGCAGTTGTTACTGTTATGACAAATATTGGTTTTAAACAATTTGCGAAAGAAAACGGTATCAATATTGCTCAAACCGGTGTGGGCGATAGATATGTTCTGGAGGAAATGCTTAAAAATGATTTTGTAATTGGCGGAGAGCAGTCAGGACATATAATTTTCAAGGATTTTGCTACAACGGGCGACGGACAACTCACAGGAGTGCAATTCGCCTCCATTATGGCAAAAACGGGAAAAACCGCCTCGGAGCTTGCAGATGTTATGCAGGTATTTCCGCAAACTATGGTTAATGTTTCAGCGTCACCTGAACTTAAAGCCCTTTTGAAAACAGATGAAGATATTAAAAATGCCATTGATTCTGTTTCCAAAAAACTAGGCGATGAAGGTCGAATTTTAGTGAGAGCATCGGGAACCGAACCTCTTATAAGGGTTATGTTAGAAGGAAAAAATATTAAGGAGATTGCCGCTTTAGCTGATAGTGTTGCAGCGGTTATTAAGAGTAAAGGTTAATGAGATTTGCTAAAGATTTTAAAGATTATGAACTATTGGATGTTAATAACTCCAATCGTTTGGAAAGATGGGGCGATGTTATTTTAATTCGTCCCGACCCTCAAGCGATTTGGCAACTTCCTCAGGATGAAAAATTATGGAAAAAGGCTCATGCTGTTTATCATAGAAGCAGTGCGGGAGGCGGCTATTGGGAAGTTTTAAAATCTGTTCCTGATGTATGGAGCATTTCATATAATGATTTAAAGTTTAATTTAAAGCCTATGGGTTTTAAACATACAGGTCTTTTCCCCGAGCAAGCTGTTAACTGGTCATTAATGCAAGAAATTATTAGCAAGCAAAAGCGTCCAATTAAGGTTTTGAATTTATTTGCATATACAGGTGGTGCAACTGTTGCTTGTCTTAAGGCAGGGGCGGCAGTTACTCATGTTGATGCATCAAGGGGTATGGTTGCCTGGGCTAAGGAAAACGCAGTTATTTCGGGCGTGGCTGACAAACAGGTTAGATGGTTGGTTGATGATTGCAAAAAATTTGTCGAGCGTGAAATTCGCAGGGGCAATAAATACGATGGTATAGTTATGGATCCGCCTTCATATGGTAGAGGCCCTAATGGTGAAGTTTGGAAGCTGGAAAATAATTTGGAAGAGCTTTTAAAACTGACTTCACAAGTTTTAAGTGACAACCCTGTGTTCTTTTTGCTTAACACCTACACAGCAGGTATGTCATCAACTGTACTTAATTATATGGTTGAAGAATATATTGCCAAAGGCAAAAAAGGAAAGGTAACTACTGATGAGATAGGGCTTAAGGTTACTTATCGTGATTTGATTATGCCTGCGGGAAATACAACAATTTGGAAGATGGATTAATATGCAAAATAAGTTTATTGAAGTTTTAAATGTAACATATAAATATGATGAGGATGTCATTAATGAGGTTGCAGTTAATAACATCAATCTTTCAATTGAAAAGGGAAGTTTTACTGTTATTTTAGGACATAACGGTTCGGGTAAATCTACTCTGGCAAAATTACTTAACGGTATGTTAAAGCCTAACGAAGGAAAAATTATTGTTGATGGTTTAGATACCGCAGAAGGTAAAAATGAGTATGAAATTCGCAGACGATTGGGTTTAGTTTTTCAAAATCCCGATAATCAAATTATTTGTACTATAGTTGAAGAAGATGTTGCATTTGGTCCTGAGAATTTAGGTATTAAGCCCGATGAAATTCGTAATAGAGTAGATTCTGCACTAGAAACAGTTGGAATGAGCGAATTTGCCAAATCTGCTCCTCATCAACTGTCAGGGGGGCAAAAACAAAGAGTGGCTTTAGCCGGGATTTTAGCTATGAAACCCGAATGCATTGTTTTAGATGAACCCACCGCTATGCTTGATCCAATTGGTCGCAAAGAAGTAATTAACGCAATAACAAAGCTGAATAAAGAAAAAGGTATAACAATTATTTTAATTACTCATTTTATGGAAGAAGCAGAAAACGCGGACCGAGTAATTATTATGAATAAAGGAAAAATTGTTGCCGATTCTAAGCCAGCTGAGGTTTTTGCAATGTCAGATGTTATAAAAGCTTCGGGCTTGGCTTTGCCACAAACCACCGAGCTTTTAACAATATTAAAAAACAACGGTATTGATATAAATTGCGGAATTATTTCTCCACAGAATACGGCTGATGAAATATTTTCTGTAATTTCTAGGAGGTAGGATTTTGAGTATTTTAAAAGCAAAAAAAATCAGCTACACCTATCCTCAAATGTCTTCCGTTCATCACGCTGCAATTAATGATATTTCTTTTTCTTTAGACCGTGGCGAAACTATTGGAATTATTGGACATACGGGTTCAGGTAAATCAACACTACTTCAAACGCTCAACGGATTAATAAAACCGGATAGTGGTACAATTTTTCTGCACGAAAAGGATTTGTGGGAAAATCAAAAAGAAATTTACCAAAAGCGTTTTAAGGTAGGTTTGGTTTTTCAGTATCCCGAGTATCAGCTTTTTGAAGAAACAGCGTATAAGGATATTGCGTACGGTCCAAAAAATATGGGATTTTCTGACGAGGAAATTCATTCAAGAATTAGCGAATACGCTAAGCTTTTAGGTATATCTAAAGAAAATTTAAATAAATCTCCCTTTGAACTTTCCGGCGGTGAAAAACGCCGTGTAGCATTAGCAGGTATTTTAACTATGGAACCTGATATTTTGGTTTTGGATGAACCCACTGCGGGCTTAGATCCAATTGGAAGAACAATGCTTTTCAAAGCTGTAACTGAATATCAAAAAAAGACTAATGCAGGCGTTATTATTGTTTCACACAGTATGGAAGATTTAAGTAAAATGTGTGATAAGCTTCTTGTTTTAAGCGGTGGCAAGGTTAAAAAATTCGGCACAGTAAAGGAAGTATTTTTAGATAGCGAGGAATTAAATAAATTGGGGTTGGATGTCCCGATGATAACTCGCGTAATGCTAGAGTTAAAAAGTAAGGGTTTAGATGTTCCAATAGATATTTTCACAGCAGATGAATGTGCTGAAGTATTACTGAAGCTAATTAAACGAGGTGGCTCGAATGATTAAAAATTTCACTTTGGGTCAGTATTTCAATACCGCTTCGGTTATTCATAAAATGGATCCCAGATTTAAAATAATTCAAATTATTACTTTAATAGTTTTTCTTTTTTTGGCGCCTAACTTCATAGGTATTGGAATATTAGCTATTGCAATTATATTTATTTTACTTATTTCTAAGGTGCCCCTTAAAATGTATCTTCGTAATTTAAAGCCAATAATTGCAATTATAATTTTAACGGCATTATTAAACATTTTTTATGTAACGGGTGGCACGGTTCTTGTGTCATGGTGGATTTTTACCATCACTACAGAAGGGCTTTTGAAAGCCGCTTTTATGGCAACCAGAATAATACTAATGATTCTTATAAGCTCCGTTTTAACCTATACAACTACACCCACAGAGCTTACCGATGCTATTGAAAGCCTGCTTTCTCCTCTAAAGTTTATAGGTCTTGGCGAGGCAGTGCATACATTAGCTATGATGATGACTATTGCTCTTAGATTTATACCAACCCTTACAGACGAAACTGATAAAATTATGTCTGCTCAAAAAGCTAGAGGCGCCGATATGGAAAGCGGTGGAATTTTTAAAAGATTGCGCGCTTTAATGCCAATTCTTATTCCGCTTTTATTCTCCTCTGTTCGTAGAGCTTACGAACTGGCGGAAGCTATGGATTGTCGCTGTTATACAGGAGGAAAGGGAAGAACAAGAATGAAGAAACTTTCTCCATCGCTTAAAGATTTTGTTGCCCTTTTTATTACAATTGTCATTTGCACAAGCATTATATTGTTAAGAATTTTTTAAGGTGGTGAGTTTGTGGGAAGGAAATTACTTGAAATTGCTTATTTAGGTACCTCTTATTGTGGTTGGCAAGTACAACCAAATGGAGTAACAATTCAAGAAATTCTTCAAAATTCACTTTATAAAATTTTAAAATACAAGCCTAATGTTACGGGATGCAGTCGTACCGATTCGGATGTTCACGCAAAACAATTTTTTTGTCATTTTGATACTGATGTTAACATTCCTAACAATGGATTGGTGTTAGGGCTAAACACGATTTTACCCAATGATATTTCTGCTATCAATTGCTATAATGTGCCTGACGATTTTCACGCCAGATATTCTGCAACCGGTAAATTGTATAAGTATTCAATTTTTTTGAGTGAAATCAAAAATCCGTTTTTGTTCGGTAGAACATTACTTATAAAATCACCAATAAATTTAACGCTTGCAAATGAATATTGCGATTTACTAAAAGGCAAACATAATTTTGAAGCCTTTTCTTCCATAAACAGAACGGTAGTTGATACCGTCAGAACAGTTTCGGAATGTTATATTGATATTAACGATAATATTTTAGATTTTTATGTTAAAGCCGATGGTTTTCTTTATAATATGGTTCGCATAATGGTTGGAACTCTTTTGGAATATTCATCGGGTAAAATTTCTCGCGAGGATATTGCTAAAGCATTTAGCACAGGGGATAGAACCTTGTTGGGAGCAACTGCTCCGCCACAAGGTTTATATCTTGAAAAAGTTTTTTATGATAACAATGATGATATATTCTTTAAAGATAGGAGTTGATAGGTTTTGGCAGATAGAAAAAAGGTGCAAAAAATTCGCACAAAACGCGTTAATAAATCTAATGTTTATAAAAATAAAGCAAATAAAAAAGCTCAGCCTATTGATATGAAACCCCAAAAAAACAAGCCTATTAAAAAATCATCAACTACCGATGAGCCTTCTCAGAAGAAAACATATTCAAATCGAAAAGAAACACTCAATTATCGGGGGAATTCTAATGTTTCTAAAAACTCAAAAGAAAAAATAGGCTATAAAAAGCAAGTTCCTTTTTCTGTAATTTACGGAAAAAAAGGTGAAATAAAAAAGAAAAATCTTATTACTATTTGTGTTTCGTTTATTATAATACTTTCTATTTTAATATTTTGTTTAACTTCACCAACCGGACCGATTGAACGCATTACTAATTCTTTTGAAACTTTTGGAAGCGGTGAGTTTTCTACTCTTTTAAGCGGAATTCAGCCCCTTGCTTTTCAAACAGTAAATAATAAAGCTTTTGTTCTTACTAACTCCCATTTATGCGGTTATACATTAACAGGAAAAAACTTTTTACAATTGCAACACAATTTTAGTAATCCTGTTTTAGATGTATCAGAAGAAAGAACCCTTCTTTACAATCGTGAAAGTAATAGAATATTAATTGCCAACAATTCAGGATTGATTTTTGATCAAAATTTAGAAAAATCTGTTTTTTGCGGGGACATTTCGTATAATGGCAGCGTTGCCTTTGCTTGCGAATCCGCATCCTACTCAGCACAAATTTTAGTTTTTGATAAAAATATGAAACAGTATTACACTTGGTATCTCGCTGACGGCTTAGTTAGTGACATAGCTATATCAAATAATGGAAAATATGTTGCTGTTGCAGTTTTAAAGGTGAAAGACGGGGCGTTTATTTCTAATATTTATTGTTTGGATACTGATGAAAAAGAACCGATTTTTACCAAAGAGCTAGTAGGGGAGACGGTGCTTAGAATAGAAAGTGTTTCCCGTTCTAATTTTGCTTTTATATCTGATAAAATGGTTTCATTTGTTAAATGGAAAAACGGTGAAGAAACCAAAATAAGCGATTTTGGAGTACCTTCTTACTTTAATAATATTTCAAATTACCATCTGGCGATTTTTGGAGAAACTAATCATTCTGATATTGTTTTGTTCAATTCCTCCGGTGAAGTAAAGCATAAATTCGAGTTTAACGGAATTATTGATGATATTTCAATTTTTGATAAGAACATTTATGTTTTAAGCGGTAATAAAATTACTTATTTTGATTTTTATAATCCCGAAAGAAAAACGCTGAATTTAGATGGTAGTGCAGATTATATTTTAGGTGTTAAAGATGGTGTTGTAACCCTAGATAACACAACTATGAATTTTGTTCCTGCCGCACCCGATAATCAATAGAGGTGATTTGTTTATGTGGATGATTTTAGATTTAATAATTTTAGCTATAATAGGTTTTTTTGTTTTTACATCTGCAAAACGCGGATTTGTTCGCACGGTTTTAGAAGTAATTGGATACTTTCTGGCGATTTATTTGGCATTTACTCTCGGCGGTCTGTTAGCCGATGTTATATATAATTCATTAATAGAGCCGAATATTATTAAAAGCGTTTCCGAAAATATCACCCTTTCGACAGGAGCGAATATTAATGAAACGGTCAATAATGTTTGGAATTCTTTACCTGGCATTGTTGTAAATGCGGCGGAAATATTTGATATAACTCCTGATACTCTTCGTGCAACATTAAGCGACAATCTTGTTAATAATACTACATCTTTAACAATTGCAAAATATGTTGCTAATTCAGTGGTTCGTCCAATTTTAGTAACATTAATTAAGGCGATTATTGGCTTTGTTTTATTTATAATTTTATTATTTGTTGTTAAAATCTTAGCAAAAACTATAAATAAAATTTTCAGCTTACCATTAATTGGCGGATTAAATAGATTTTTGGGTGGTGTTATTGGATTTGTTAAAGGGGCTATAATTAGCATAATTTTTATCACTGTTACTATGTTATTAATGTCATTTTTTGAAAATGGATTTTTAATTTTCACAAACGAAAACATCGAACAAACCATTTTGTTTAAATTTTTAGCGGATTTTAGTCCGTTTAAATAAAATTATCAGATATTTAATTTAAGGAGTTTAAAATTTACATGAAACTTTGTTCTAAATGTAATAAAAGACCTGCAGTCGTCTTTATTTCCGATGCAAACAACCCACAAAATAAGCCAAACGGTCTTTGTCTTTTATGTGCCAAAGAGGTCGGCATTAAACCCATAGATGATATGCTGAAAAGTATGAATATTTCTGATGAAAATATAGAAGAACTTTCTGAGCATATGAATGAAATGATGGGTGGAATGTCACCTGAGGAGCTTATGGCAATGGCTAGTGAGGAAATGGGTGATATGGAAGAAATGGAAGATTTTGAGAGTGGCGGCGCCCCAACCTTCCCTTCGTTTTTAAACCAAATCTTCGGTAATAACAATGATAAAAAAGATGAAAATGCTGAAAATACCGAAAACGATAAAAAGAAACACGATAAGAAGAAAAAGGGTAAAAAGAAATATCTTGATATGTATTGTACCAATCTCACTCAGCGTGCGCGTGAGGGTAAAATTGATGCAATTGTTGGTAGAGACGAAGAATTGTATCGTACAATACAAATACTTTCCCGTCGTTCAAAAAACAATCCTTGCCTAATTGGTGAACCTGGTGTAGGTAAAACCGCAATAGTTGAAGGCTTAGCTATGAAAATTGCAACAGGTGAGGCGCCCGCCAGATTATTAGATCAAGAAATTTGGCTTTTGGATTTAACCGGTTTAGTTGCGGGTACTCAGTTTAGAGGTCAATTTGAAAGCAGAGTAAAAGGCTTGGTAGAGGAGATTAAAGAGGCAGGAAACATTATTTTATTTATTGATGAAGTTCATAATATCGTAGGAGCAGGTAATTCTGAAGGCGCTATGAACGCGGGTAATATCTTAAAACCCGCCCTTTCGCGTGGAGAAATTCATGTTATCGGAGCTACTACTCTTAAAGAATACCGTCAGTATATAGAAAAGGATGCGGCTTTAGAGCGCCGTTTTCAACCTGTTATTGTTGAAGAACCTTCTTTTGAAAACACACTTAAAATTTTGAGTTGCGTAAGACCGTACTACGAAGGTTATCACAATATCAAAATTACAGATGATATTTTAAAATCATGCGTTAAACTTTCTGAGCGTTATATTACAGACCGCTATTTACCCGATAAAGCTATAGATTTAATGGACGAAGCTTGTGCTTGTGAGGCTTTAAGAAATAAAGCTATTGATGAACTATATTCAATTAATAAAAGAATTGCTGAACTTTCTATGCAAGAGGAAGAAGAAAACGCAAAAGTAGAAAATATTGATTATGAAAAAATCGCGCAAATTAAATCAGAACTTGCAATTTGTAAATCAAAAGCCAATGAGCTTTATGTTCCTGCTGCACAAAACTTAGTAACTGATGATGACTTGGCAAGAGTTATTGAGCTTTGGACAGGTATTCCTGCTTCAAAGGTTCAGGAGAGTGATTTAAAACGACTCACTAACCTAACTGAGGAATTATCACAAAAAGTTAAAGGTCAAAGTGAAGCGGTTGAATTAGTTTCTTCTGCTGTTAAGCGTTCCAGAATTAAAATCTCCAAAAACAAAAGGCCTGCTTCCTTTATTTTTGTTGGTCCGACAGGTGTGGGTAAAACTGAATTAGCAAAGGTTTTGGCTGATAGACTTTTTAATACTCCCGAAACCCTTTTAAGATTTGATATGTCAGAATTTATGGAAAAACATTCTGTATCACGCCTTATTGGAGCGCCTCCGGGATATGTTGGATATGATGAAGCAGGTCAACTTACCGAAAAGGTTCGCCGTAAACCCTATAGCGTTATTCTTTTTGATGAGATTGAAAAAGCACATCCTGATATTTTAAATATAATGCTTCAAATATTGGATGACGGAAGAATAACCGATGCCCAAGGTAGAACCGTAAATTTTGAAAACACCATAATTATTATGACCTCTAACGCAGGTAGCGATAGGGGAGAGAATCTTATGGGATTTGGTAAATCCACTTCATCTGCAACGCGCGAGAAAGCTATAAAAGCATTAGAGGAATTTTTAAGGCCCGAATTTATTTCGCGTGTTGATGAGATAATTGTTTTTGATGAGTTAGACGATAATGCTTTGGCAGAAATTGCAGAACTTAATTTGAAGGAATTAGGTGACACTCTCAAAGAAAAAATGATTAATTTTGAATTTACAAGTGATGTACCGAAGCATTTCGCTAATGAGTGTTCAGGAAGTAAACGCGGCGCTCGCGATTTAAGAAATATGGTTAGAAAGAATATTGAAGATGCAATCGTTAATACTATGATCGAAAATTCCGATAAATTTTTAACCGAAGTTTCTGTTTGTGTAAGTAAAGGTAAACTTAAAATTGATTATAAGTTTTAACTAAAAACTTTAATTTACATTAATTTTCTGTTTTTACATCTTCTTTAATCTACTAAAAAAACAAACTATTGACCAAAAAATCAATAGTTTGTTTTTTAAATATCAGAAAAGGTTTCTATTAATGCTTCTGCAGTGCGGATACCGTCAACGGCAGAGGAGGTAATACCGCCTGCGTAACCGGCACCCTCTCCACAAGGATATATACCTTTTATATTTGATAAAAAGGCTTCGTTACGCACAATCCTTACAGGCGATGAGCTTCGTGTTTCGGGAGCCGAAAGAACTGCGCTTTCATCATCAAAACCTTTAATTTGTTTACCAAAATTAGGTATAGCTAAGCGTAACGATTCACAAATAAAATTCGGTAAAATATTATTTAAATCACACAGACAATATTTAGGTTTTACGGTGGGATTAACCTTTGATATTTCGTTCTTGTTAGCTACATTTAAAAAATTGCCAACGGTTTGAACAGGTAGTCCCTTTCCGTTTGTTACTTTAAATGCAGTCTTTTCAATTTTCTCTTGCAAAACCACTCCGCCAAAAGGAGAAGCATAATCCAAGCCAATAAAATCCTGTTCGTTAACACCTACCAAAAGAGCTGAATTTGCATTTATTTCACTTCGGCTTTGGTAGCTCATACCATTGGTAACATAAGTACCCTTTTCGCTTGCGGAATTTACTACAACGCCACCGGGACACATACAAAAAGAGTATACACCTCTGCCATTAGGCAAGTGTGTAGCAAGTTTATAATCAGCAGGAGGTAAATATTTCGCATACTCTGCCGAATAACGGGAATTGTTGATATTTTCTTGTAGATGCTCTATTCTAACGCCAATTGCAAATGCTTTAGGTATAATATTTATTCCTTTTTTAAATAAATTGCGATATGTTTGTCGGGAAGCATTACCGATTGCTAAAATCAGATTTTCGCATGGTAATTCAAAATTTCCGTTTTGATTTTTCAATAATATCGAACTAACGCAACCTTTTTTAATTATCGGTTCAATAAATTCGGTGTTAAAATAGTAAACGCCGCCTAAAGACTCTATTTCTTTGCGTATATTTTTTACAACCTCTCTTAAAACATCGGTTCCAATGTGAGGTTTTGCGTTAAAAAGTATATCTTCTTTTGCGCCGAAACGATGAAATTCCTCCAAAACAGTACGACACCGTATATCTTTAATGCCTGTATTTAGTTTTCCGTCAGAAAAAGTCCCTGCACCGCCTTCGCCAAATTGAATATTGGATTTCTCATTAAGATTTCCACTATTCCAAAAGGCTTCTACTGTTTTTACGCGCCTTTCTACCGCTTCGCCTTGTTCTATAATAATAGGCGGAATTCCCGCTTTAGCTAAGGTTAATGCGGCAAAAAGACCTGCAGGACCTGAACCAATTATAATCGGTTTAATTTGTGGTGGATTTTGAGATTTTTTCCATATATATTTTTGAGGTAAATATATGGATGCATTTTTGCAATTTTTAATTGTTTTTTCTTCAAAATTCCTAGAATAGAATTCAATCAAATAGGTGTCACAATAAAAAATTTGCGGCTTTTTTCTTGCATCTATTGCGCGCTTGAATAATTTAACGTTTTTAATGTTTTTAATATTGGTTTTAAGCGCCCCTGACACAATCTCTATTGGAGAATTTTGTGACATAACTGGCACAAGAACATTTTGTAATTTTATCATAGTTATTATCCTAAAAACGAAATAATCGAATTAGCAACTGTGTTGGCACTGCTCCACGCCCATTGCAGGTTATATCCTCCACAGTCGCCGTCAACATCTAAAACCTCACCAACCGCGAACAAACCGTCACAGCATTTTGACATAAGCCCTTCATTAAAATCCTTTAAATCTGCACCACCCGATGTTGCTTGAGCGTTTGTAAATCCCGTGTTTCCCGTAACATTGAAACTAAAACTTTTAAGAGTATTTGCAATTTTTTTGCAATCATTTTCTGTGATAGTTTCGCATAAATCAGAAAGGGGAATATCACACATTTTTAAAACTGCTTGTCCAACGCGCTTGTGCAGTAAACCTGCAAAAAACTCCGTTAGAGGTAATCCATAAAAGATTTTTCTGCGCTTTAAAATCAATTTAACTAAATCCTCTAATTCATATTCACTAAACATATCGAGAATTATAGAGGATTTTGGTGTGCAATGGCGTGAAAGTTGGAAAATAGGGGGGCCAGAAAGTCCATAATCACAAAATAAGACCTCGCCGTAGTCAGCGGCTATAATTTTATTGTTCTTTAAAATACTTACTTTTGCATCTACCTTAATTCCCTTTAAGCTTTTTGTGATATTATTTTCGGTTTTCACCTGAACGATAACAGGGGATTGCGGTATTATTTTATGTCCAAAATTTTTAAGAAAATTGTAACCATCACCGTTTGAGCCAAGCTTATTACCACCCGCAAGACCACCTGTTGCAATAACAATGGTTTTAGTTTTTATGGTATCGGTTTTGGTTTGGGTATCTTCAGTAAAAACATTGAAAAAATTATTGCTTTTAGTTATATTTAAAGCTTTTGAAGAAGTTATTACTCTTATTTTTAAATTTTGCGCTGAAAAGCGCAAAGCATCAACAACAGACGATGCTTGAAATGAACGAGGATATGCTTTATTTTTATCAAAACAAATTTCTACACCAATAGATGAGAAAAATTCTTTAGTTTTTTCAATTGGAAAATCCTTGAGAATTTTCATAGCTTTATTAATATCATTAGAATAAAAGTTCTTAGAAGTTATATTTTTATTCGTTATATTGCAGCGCCCATTTCCTGTTACGCTTATTTTTTTGCCAACACGATCTAACTGCTCGACAATTGCAATATTAAGTTTTGGGGAACGCTTTTTAAGCATTATTGCGGTAGCCAGACCAGAAGCGCCGCCACCAATAATCGTCGCATCAAACATATCTTTATCCCTTCTTAAAAGCTAAATTATGAACCCGAAATATAATCTTTATCAATTGTTATAACCGTTACATATCTTTTGTCTATTTGTTTGCATATTTCTTGAATTTTAGCCTTAATTTCGCTATTTTTGAGATTTAGTTCATTTGGCACTACTATATCAAAAATTAAATTTATTTGTTCTTCGCCATTCACCATTCTAAAATCGTGTATTGATAATTGACTGTTATATTTTTGTATCGCTTTAATAACTAGTTCTTTAGTTTTAATAGTGTTTTCATCATTAACAGCAATTGGATCCATATGTATAACCACTTCAATTCCCAAAGCATTATGAATATTTTTTTCACAAGCATCAATATCCTCGTGGCAGGCTACTATATCAGCATCAGACGGTACTTCAACATGCAGAGAAGCAAAGGAACGACCCGGACCATAATTATGAACAATTAAATCGTGTATACCTACAAACTTTTCATTTGCCAAAACCATAGTTACGATTGCATCAATAGTTTCCTTTTCGGGAGGCATTCCAAGCAAAGGATCGAGGGTTTCTTTTATTGTTTTTATTCCTGAATAAAGGATAAATAGCGCAACCAAAATTCCCATAAAGGGGTCTATATTAATTCCAAATACATTGCAAATTATCATTGATATTAATACAGTAAATGTTGCAATAGAATCATTTATACTATCTTGCGCCGTAGCGATAAGTCCCGAAGAGTTTATTAATTTGCCGATTTTTTTATTAAACAGAAACATCCATAATTTAATTACTACCGAAATGCAAAGAAAAATTACCGTATAATATTCCACATTTAATTCGGTTGGATTAAATATTTTTTCTACTGATGTTTTTAAAAGCTCAAAGCCAACAAGTAAAATGATAATAGCAACAAGCATAGCTGACATATATTCAAATCTGCCGTGACCAAACGGATGCTCTTTATCGGCAGGCTTAATAGATAATCTAAAGCCTATCATAGTAACAACAGATGAACCGATGTCAGTGAGATTATTAAAAGCATCTGCCATTATTGATACGCTTCCCGCAAGTAGACCAATCATTAATTTTATTGCAAATAAAATTATGTTGCACAAAATTCCTACAATGCTGCCAAGATTAATATATTTACGGCGAATCATAGGATCCGCCGTATTTTTATGATTTTTAATAAATATTTTTAATAGTAAATTAGTCAAATGAGTTTCACTCCAAAATTACAACTTACTTCCCTTTGAACCTTTAGCGCCAAAAGAACCACATTGTGATAGTATATTGGTATCAATTTCAAAACGCAAATTTTCTCTTTTCCTTTGTCTTGAGAAGGCTAAAGAAATGAGTTTATCAAGCATTTCAGAATATTTCATTCCTGCGGCTTCCCAAAGGTAAAATGCCAAAGAACCGGGAATTGTGTTAATTTCGTTTACAAATATTTCTTTACTTTGATTATCCATTAGAAAATCAATTCTAACTACACCGTGACCGCCGATTGCCTTAAAGGTTCTGCAAGCAAATTCTCGAATCGATTCTGTTACAGCATCAGGAATATCTGCGGGTATCTTTCTCTTAAGAGAAGCCATACCTTTCGTCTTAGAAGAGTTTGTGTATTTATCTTCATATGAAAGTATTTCGTCATTTCCGAAGGGTTCTTCGCAGGGTGAAGCCATACATTCGGTTTTATCTCCAAGCACCGAGCAATTAATCTCTCTTAAATTTTGAACTGCTCGTTCTACCAAAACCGAATCAGAATACATAAAAGCATTTTCAATAGCTGTATTTAATTCATCTTTTGAGGTAACTTTGCTAATTCCAATGCTGGAACCCAAATTGACAGGCTTTACAATTAATGGATACCCAATAGCAGAATCTATTCTTTGTAAAATGTTTTTAGAAAATTCCGAATAATCATTAGATGAAAAACGAATACAATCCAATACCGGAATTCCCGCTGTTCTAAGTACACTCTTAAAAATAGCTTTATCCATTCCTACTGAAGATGCTAAAACATCACAACCAACATAGGGCAGACGGAGTGTTTCGAAGTAGCCCTGCAAAGAGCCGTCTTCACAGTTTGTTCCGTGTACAACAGGTAAGGCAACATCTAATTTTATTGGTTTTTTACCCGAAAAGTCATTCTTTTTATTTGTTGTGAGAATAACACCTTGACCATTGTTTGCAATTTCAACAACCCGCGATTTTGCAATAAGTTCGTCCATTTTTCTAAAACTATCTATTTCAAACATTGCTGCCGAAGTATACATAATTCCACTTTTAGATAAATATACGGGAATTACATTATATTTTTCTCTATTTAAGTGTGTCATAGCTTGAACTGCTGAAATTATAGAAACTTCATGCTCTACCGAATCGCCACCAAAAAATACAGCGACATTTACCAAACCGTTATCAATAATCATAAATAAACACCTCTAAAAATTAGCCTGCATAATTATCAGGTAAATCATTTTCAAAAAGCACAACCGTGTTTTTATCTGTCATATTTCTTAAATGCTCCATAGCATTTTTAAAACTTTCAACTATCAAAACTCGCGAAGAATCAAAGCTTGTTTTTGAAATTCCATCTCGTATTGGTATGGCGCGTTTTACACCCACCAAAATAATAAAATCGCAATGCTTGGTAGCTTCTTCGCCCAATGCATAGTTATAATCATATTCTTTATCGCCAAGCTCAACCAAACCGGGAGTAACAAGTATTCTTTTCATACCGTTAAAAGAACCTAATACCCTAACCGCTTCCAAACAACCTTCAGGATTGGAGTTGTAAGCATCATCTATTAAAACAGAACCATTTAAAAACGGTTTAAGCTCAAGGCGATGTTCGGTAGCTTTTAAAGAAGCGACTGCAAATCTAATTTGCTTTTCGCTAAGACCTAAATCTAAAGCTATAGCTATTGCACCAAGGAGATTAGTAACACTATGTTTTCCCAAAAGTTTACAGGTTATGGGAAAATCCCAGTTATTATATTTAACAATAAAACTTGTACCGCTTGGAGTATATGATATATTTTCGGCGTAGCACATAAAATCTGATGATGTACCAAATGAAACAATTTTTGACTTATCTGATATTGTTTTTGCATATTCACAAGCAGGGGTGCTGTCAAAATTAACATAAACCCTTCCTTTTGAATGTTTTAAAACATTATCCGCAAGTTCAAATTTAGTCTTTGCAACATTTTCGACATTTCCAAAGGTTTCTAAATGTTGAGGTCCAACCGCCGTAATTATTCCTAAAGAAGGATTGCAAAGTTCACAAAGTTCTTTTATATCTCCTACATTTTTAGCGCCCATCTCCGCAACAAAAATCTCGGTTTGTGGTTTCATTCGTTCCCTTACGGTACGAACTATACCCATAGGAGTATTAAAGCTTTCAGGAGTTACCGTTGTATTGAATTTTTCATTTAAAATTCTATTTAATATAAATTTTACACTAGTTTTACCATAGCTTCCGGTAATGCCTATGGTTGTTAAATTTTTATGCTTAGAAAGAATTTTTTTGGCATCATTAATATAATAGTTATTTATAGCATTTTCAATTGGTTTATTGATGATATTACAAACAAGAACCAAAAACTCCGAAAAGTGTACAAATAACAATACAATTATTGTGAAAAATCCGCTGAAAATCATTGAAAAATTCAAGGAACTAAATACTACCAATAAAATCAAAAAAACAGAACAGGTAGCAATTAATCGCTTTATTCTAGCGGTATATACTAGTTTCTTTATAGATTTTTTTGTATTACTGCGATAATTAAATATACGCAAAACCAATTCAAATATTGCAATGAATGGCAAAAAATTAGTTGCCTTAACAACTGCAAGAGCAGAAGTTACTATAAAAAACATTGCAGAATAAACTGTTTTTAATGAAAGCGTAGTTTTTATCCATTTGATATATCGTGATGGAAAATATGAATTTTGTTGAAACATTTGAAGTTGTTTTTGTGAAGAAAAAAGTCCGCTTACCGCAAATATCAATAAAGAAACAATTAACCAGTAATTCAATTATCCAACCTCCATAAGTTATTTTATAAAACTGTTTAAAATCATTTCAACATCGTATGGCTTTTCAATAAAGGCAAAATGGCCACAACCTTCCAATACACAGAGACCTGCATCAGGTATAAGCTTTTCCATTTTTTTTGCATCGCTTACAGGTACTGCAGTATCATTGCTACCCCAAATCAAAAGAGTAGGGGATGTTATGTTTGGCAATAGCTCAGAAATATCCGAATTAACAAGCGAAACTAAAGTTTTGCGCATAACCTCGGGTGCGTTATTGTAATCGCTTGAACCAAAATACTGTCTTGTTTTATTTAATAATTCTTCGGTATAATTTTTAATGATTGGTAGTGTTAAGAAGAATTTAGCGGTTTTAAAAGCTTTGATTTTTAACATTTTTTTAGGCGAGGCTTTGGATTTAATACCCGCTGAGCCAAAAAGCACTACTTTTTCTGCTGTGATGAGTCTCTGTCCCAGCATTGAAAGGGTAACTCTTCCGCCATTTGAATGACCAAAAATTATGGGATTTTCAATTTTAAGAAATCTGCAAAAACCAACAACAAGATTTGTATAATCTTCTAATTCTAAAGGCTTTTCTGGAAGCGGAGATTTACCGCACCCCGGAAAGTCTAATGCTACAACACGGTAACTGCCCTTAGCTTTGTAAAATTCAGATATTCTATTCCAAACTTCTAAGGAAGAACCCCAACCGTGTAAAAGCAAAATGGTTTTTCCTATACCATAATCTGTATAATTTATGTTAAAACCATTTATTTCAACATACATAAATTAACCACCTTTATGCACAAAAAATATTAAAATACATTATGCCTTTTTATTATACCAAATTTTTCACAAAAAGAGAAGACCTAATTTTAAATTTTTTATTTGCGATTGAAGAAATTTTATGATATAATCAATGTAGATAGCCATATTTAATATTTTTATAATGATTATTTACAATCTATTAATATAAGTAATTTATTTATATGTTAATGTGTATTGTGTAAATATTATTTTTGCAAAGGAGTTTAATTAAATGAATCGTATAAAAATTTTAATTGTTGATGATGATAAAAATATTTGCGAACTTCTTAGGCTTTATATCGAAAAGGAAGGATACGAAACTATAGTAGTTAATGATGGTGTAACGGCTGTTTCGGCAGTTGATGAACACTGTCCTAAACTTATTTTGCTGGATATTATGCTTCCAAAACTTGATGGATGGCAGGTATGCAGAGAAATAAGGAAAAAATCCGATGTCCCCATTATAATGATTACGGCAAAAGGAGAGACCTTTGATAAGATTTTAGGCTTAGAATTAGGTGCTGATGATTATATTTCAAAACCATTTGACACCAAAGAAGTCATCGCGCGTATCAAGGCTGTTCTTCGCCGTACTTATAATGAAGAAGAAAATCAGAAGTTAGTTAAATATGATAAATTGGAAATCAATCTTACTAATTATGAGCTTATTGTAGATGGCAAACAAATCGATACTCCACCTAAGGAGTTAGAATTAATTTTCCATTTAGCAAAAAATCCAAACAGGGTATTCACACGCAATCAGTTATTAGACGAAGTTTGGGGATTTGATTATTATGGCGATTCGCGTACTGTAGATGTTCATGTTAAGCGTTTAAGAGAAAAATTAGAAAATGTTTCTGATAAATGGAATTTAAAAACTGTGTGGAGTGTTGGCTACAAATTTGAAACTAAGTAGTGGTATTATTATATGAAATTGAATTTTTTTAAAAAGTTTTTTCTTGTTAATACTATGGTTTTTTTGTCCAGCATTATAATCATTGTACTTTTGTTAAGTATATTTATCAGCAATTATACAACTACTGATAAAATAGAAACACTTAAAAAGAACTGTAATATCATTACATCCACATATGCTCAAAAAAATGATCTAAATGCTTTAGATAGTGATAGCATTTCTTTTTTAAGGACAATTTCTCAGGTTTCTGAAACGGATTTATTTATTTCCGATTCAAACGGGGAAGTAAAGCTTTGTAGTTGCGATGATTGGAGTATTGACGGAATTTGTGAGCATAATCAAAATAAAATTTCTAAAAATATTATTGATAAGGTTATGCTGGAGGATTACAATGAATCAGGCGATTTGGAAGGTCATTTTTCACAGGTTAAGTTCACATACGCTTCCCGTTTAACCGATATCAACAACGAAACAATTGGTGTTGTATTTGCTACAATCTCCTCTACAAACATCAGAGGCTTCTTTAATGCCATCTTTAGATTATTTTTGTTTGCGGCTTTTATTCCAATAATTTTTATGTTTTTTGCCGAATATTTCATCTCTTACAAATTCACGAAACCGTTAAGGCTTATGTCTGAAGCTTCCCGAAGTATGGCTAAGGGTGATTTTTCAAAAAGAATTCCCGTTACAGGAGATGACGAAATAGGAGAACTTGCCATTGCGTTTAACCAAATGACCAATTCACTTGTTCAACTAGAAGGAACGCGCCGTCATTTTATTGCTAATATTTCTCACGAGTTCAAAACCCCAATGACAACAATCGGCGGTTTTATTGACGGAATTATTGACGGTACCATTCCAACAGAAAAACAAGGGTATTATCTTGAAATTATTTCAAGCGAAATTAAAAGACTTTCTCGTTTAGTTCAGTCTATGCTTAGTCTTTCTAAGCTTGAATCGGGCGAACTTCAAATAAATCGAAGCGATTTTGATTTACTTGATATGGTTTTAAAAATAATTGTTTCTCAAGAACAACGAATTGAAAAGAAAGAACTTACAATAAAAGGATTAGAAGATATTTCGCCCACAACGCTTAATGCCGATTATGATTTAATTTATCAGGTTGTTTATAACCTTATAGATAATTCAATTAAGTTTACAAACGAAAAAGGATTAATTTCTTTTGAGATTAATAATTTTAACAATTTAATACAGTTTAAAATTCGCAATACGGGAGAAGGTATAGAAGAAAAAGATCTTCCATATGTATTTGAAAGATTTTATAAAACTGATAAAGCGCGTTCTGCTGTCAAGGATAGCACAGGTTTAGGACTTTATTTGGCTAATGCAATCATTTCCATTCATGGTGGAAAAATATCTGTAAAAAGCAAACAAGACGAATATACCGAATTTACATTTGTATTACCTTGTAAAATTTCTGATGAAAATAAAAAAGGTAAATCGAAAAAACAATAATTGGAGGTTCATTTTCTATGGATAACAACAATACATTTCAAAACAAAGATAATCCTAATGAAATACCTATATTTCAAAACGATGATTATTCTCAAGCCCGTCCCAATCAAACTATTGATGAAAACATCACTTCAAATCAAAACCCTGTATCGGAGGATGGTGAGATAGAATTAGATCCCACCTTTGTTGAATTTAGTGAAGAAAACGATAGCGACAATATTAATACTTCCAATGATTCTTACGATGATTGCAGCGAAAAACCAATTGATCCCATTGCACCTATTATGCCACGCATTGAGAAAACAACATACAAACCTATTGAAATATCAAAATCCGATAAAGGAATAAAAGTTTTCGCTTTTATAATAGCTTTTTTGATTTTGATTAGTGCTTGTGTTACCGGTGGATATTATTTAGGAATTAGCTCTAACAAATCCACCACTCCCAAGGTTGATTTAGCTTCAAAGCCTAAGTCTGAAAATGCATTAACTGCATCACAAGTTTACAATGCTGTTTCTCCTTCGGTTGTTGGTATTTATGTTTACAATTCTGACGAAGGAATTGCATCAACCGCAACAGGCGTTTTCTATTCAGAGGATGGATATATTATAACAAACGACCATATTTATGATGGCGTTGCCGCTGCTAAATTTAAAGTATATACTCACGATAAAAAAATGTATTCTGCAAAATATGTCGCAGGTGATACGCGAAGTGACTTAGCGGTTTTAAAGGTAACCGATGCCGATAACATAAAATTCAAACCTGCAGCGCTTGGTAATTCTTCGGAAGCGGTTGTAGGGGAGAGTGTAATTGCAATCGGTAGACCAAATGGTGCAACAAACCCCTCAATTGCTTCGGAAGGTATTATTTCTGCTGTTTCTACAAGAGTTTCTACCACAACCAGTTATACAAGCAGTCTTATTCAAACAGATAGCGCTATTAATCCCGGTAATTCAGGAGGCGCTCTTTGTAATTCTTACGGTCAGGTTATTGGAATTACTTCGGCTAAACTTGTAGGCGATGAGTATGATGGTGTTGGATATGCAATACCTACAACAACCGTTAAAAAAGTTGTAGACTCATTAATTAAGCATAAAACGGTTAAGGGACGCGCTAGATTAGGTATTTCATATTTACACATCGATCAGTTAACAGCCGAAATTACTAAAAACCCCTGTGGTTTACAGATTGCCGCGATTGATAAAAGCTGTGATTTATACGGTAAATCCGTTGAAATAAATGATATTATCACTCATGTTAATTCACTCGAATTAACCGACTCAAATATAATTTTAGATATTATTGATGCCGCTAAACCGGGTGATACACTTCAGCTTAAAATTTACTCCGTTAAAAACAAACAATCAGTAGATATTACTGTGAAGCTTTTAGAGGATAACGGGACATCAAGCTATACCACACAAAAGCAACATAATGATAAAAACAACAATGATGATAATGAGTATAATTCATCTGAATTCAATTTCCCTAACGGAGAATAAAATTTAATAGTTTTCTAGAATTAATACACTACCAAGCATTCTTCTGTTTTGGTAGTGTATATTTTTGCAAAATTATCTATATTTTACTATTGCAAAGCATAATAAAATATATTATAATACAAATAGAACATTTGTTCTTTTAATATTGGAGAGATAATTATGCAAAGAATAATTTTACATTGTGATTTAAATAATTTTTTTGCTTCGGCTTCCTTAGCTTTTAATCCCACTCTCAAAGGGCTGCCTGTTGCAATATGTGGTGATGCCAAAAAGCGTCACGGTATAGTTCTGGCTAAAAATAATATTGCTAAAAATTTTGGAGTTTTAACGGCAGAAACCATCTGGGAAGCACAAAGAAAATGTACTGATTTAGTAATTTTAAAACCCGATTATACGCTTTATGAAAATGTTTCTAAAAAAGCGCATCAAATTTATCTTAGGTATACTGATAAAGTTGAACCTTTTGGAATAGATGAATGTTGGGTTGAAATAACAAATTCCGGTGTAGATTTTAAAAAAGGAGAAGAAATTGCTAATAAAATCCGCAAAGAAATAAAAAACGAATTAGGAATTACCGTTTCAATAGGTGTAAGCTTTACGAAAACACTCGCTAAACTAGGCTCTGATTTAAAAAAACCGGATGCCATAACGGTTATATCTCCCCGATTTCTCAGAAAATCAGTTTGGAAAATGAGTTGCCGAGAGTTATTGATGGTTGGCAAATCCTTAGATAGCACTTTGAAACTAATGGGAATTTTTACAATTGGTGATTTAGCAAATTCAGATGAAGCTTCCTTAAAAACCAGAATAGGGAAGGTGGGTGTTATGTTAAGATCAATGGCTAGAGGAGAAGATTGTGATGCGGTAAGGTCATATTATAAACAAGTAAAACCCAAAAGTATAGGTCATTCAGCTACCACCGAAAGGGATTTAAAGGAGGAAAGCGAGGTTTTTGCCGCATTTTTAGAATTTTCAGAAGCAATAAGCCAAAAATTAAAAAAAGAAAATTTGTTGGCTCGAACTATTGCGATTAGTATTCTGACTAATAAATTTGAAAACAAAGAGTACAGAACAGCTCTTTTGAATCCTACAGACATTTCACTAACCATAGCAAAATCCGCAATGGAACTTTTTAATAAAAATAATTGTTTATCCGTTCCGTTAAGGGCAGTTGGTGTAAGGGTTATTAATCTTATTGATAATGTAACAATAAAACAACTAAGTTTGTTTGAGGAGAGTGAAAATAATATTGATAACATATTGGAAAATAATATTTTGAAAATTCGTAATAAATATGGAAAAAATTCTTTAAAACGAGCAATATGTATAAATAATACGGTAAAACCATCATCACCAGGATTTTACAAATAAAATCAAAAAAATCGTAAAAAAGTAAATATTTGTCGATAAAAACGGAAGTGTTGTGAAAAAGAACGAAAAAAATCAACCATTTCTTGCATAAAATTCCATATTTTTTCGAAAAAACTCTTGAAAATTGTTGCATAATGTGTTAAAATAATACTTGCAATTTTAAAGGAGGCAAAAAATATGGAAAACAAATTAAATTTATTACTTGCAGATGATGGTACCGAGTTTGGTGTAAACTGTGCTAATGTGCTTAAAAGCTATGGGATAACCGTAGCTTTGTGCGAAAAGGACGGTCAAAAGTTATTGCATTACATAAAAACTCAAAAACCAAACATTGTATTGGCAGATGTTTTTATGCCAAATATGGATGTTTTGGGAGTTTTGGATGCAATAAAAGATTTACCGCAAAAAGAAAAGCCAATGATATTTGTAATGTCCTCGGTTGACAATCCCAAATTAGAAAAAGAAACGCTTTCGGCAGGCGCAGCCTATTATTTTATTAAACCGTTTGATTTGGTAATGATGGCAGAACGAATAATTCAACTTTCAGGTTGGCGAACAGAAGCCAATCCAATTATATGCAATAATAATTGTGTTTCAGATACAGATTTAGAATTTATGGTTACAGAAATAATCCATCAAATAGGTGTACCTGCTCATATAAAAGGTTATAATTATTTACGCGAATCAATAATATTGGCAATTAAGGATGCGGAAATAATTAATTCTGTTACTAAAACGCTTTATCCAACGGTTGCCAAAGAACACTCCACAACATCATCTAGAGTTGAAAGAGCAATTAGACACGCAATAGAAGTGGCATGGGATAGGGGAGATATTAATGTTTTGAACTCATATTTCGGCTACACCATCCATAACAATCGCGGAAAACCAACCAATAGTGAATTTATTGCAATGATTTCCGATAAATTACGCTTAAGATTAAAAATGAATTAATAACGAAAAAGGCTTGTATACAGGATATTATAACACATCCATAGTATACAAGTCTTTTTTTATTAAGAAACAGTAATATAATTACATATCTGCAACGGTTGTTTTATCCTTTGCATAAACTGTGTAATCTTTATCGTATTTTATCAGATAATCTGCTTCAAGTCTAATATCTCTTGAAGATGCGCCAATAAGTATTTTATAAGCGCCTGATTCAACATGCCAATCCTTAAGGCCAACGTTATAGTAAGCAAAATCTCTAAAACCTAATTTGAATTCAACTTCTTTAGTTTCTCCTGGTTCAAGATGAATTTTCTCAAAACCTTTAAGTTCTTTAACGGGTTTAGAAATGATAGACTTAACATCGTTAACGTAAAGTTGAACGGTTTCTTTACCGGCGAGTTTACCAGTGTTGGTAATCTTACATTTTACTGTAACGTCTGCGTCGGGTCCATTAACGCCATCGGGAGAAACGGAAATATCGCTATACTCGAACGTTGTATAAGAAAGTCCGTGACCAAAAGGATACCAAATCTGTTCAGGATGTAAATCGAAATATCTGTATCCAACCTTCCATTGTTCGGGATAAGTAACCTTAAAACCATCACCAGGGTAATCGAGTAGGGGATTCATAGTATAGCTAAAGGTTTCAGCAAGCTTACCGCTTGGATTAACCTTACCGAAAAGTACGTCTGCAATAGCACTACCGCCTGCTTCACCGCTAATCCACATTTCAACAATACCTTTTACGTCATCTTTCCATCTGCCGGGAACGATAGCAGAACCATTTTGAAGAACTACAATAACGTTTTTACAAGCTTTATTAATCCACTCGATACAAGTATTCATATAATTTTCAAGTTCGTTGTGAGGTTTATCAAGACCTTCGGTTTCAAAGTGAATAAGGCTACCTGCAAAAACAATAGCCAAATCAGCTTTGCTTGCTGCAACAGCACCGTCGCCGCGAATACCATCACGATTAGGCATTGTATCTCTTGTGTAAAGAGGCACATAGGTAAGTTCAGCCTTATCTCCGATATATTCTCTGATAAAATCAAGCGGTTTTTCAATTTTTTCTTCAGCAGTATGTACTGTTGAGCTACCGCCACCCATATAGGTTGGCATTTCAGCTAATCCGCCCAAAACAACGATTTTGGGATATTTTGTAACGTCGATAGGAAGAATATTATCTTCGTTTTTAAGAAGAGTCATAGCTTCGTCAGCAATCTCTTTGGCTATAGCGTGTTGAGCATCACGGTCGTAGGGAGTGTTATCGCGAACTGCAGCCTTAGTAGCATCTAAGAAGTTGAGTAAAGCTTCTAAAACTTCATCAATTTCTTCTTCGGTAATAATACCTTTTTCAACGCCATCTTTAAGTTGCTCTTCAATTTTTGTGTTGGTTGGCATTTGAAGATTCATACCGTTTTTAAGTGCTTTTGAAATGTTATGAACAGAACCCCAGTCGGAAATAACAACGCCGTCAAAGCCCCATTCGTCACGTAGAATATCCTTGAGTAGCCATTTGTTTTCAGAACAATAAATTGCGTTGAGTTTATTATAAGCGTTCATAACACTAGTTGGTTTTGCTTTTTTAACAGCAATTTCAAAACCGCGAAGATAAATTTCACGAAGAGTTCGCTCATCAATCTCAGAACTACCGGTACCACGATCAATTTCTTGGTTGTTAGCTGCAAAATGCTTAAGGCTTGTACCAATACCACAACTTTGAACACCATTGATATATGCAGCACCAAGTTCACCTGCTACCATAGGATCTTCGGAAAAATATTCAAAGTTTCTACCGCACAAAGGATGACGTTTAATATTAATACCAGGACCCAACAAAACATCAACTTCTTCTTTAATGCAGTCGCGCGCAAGGCCGACACCCATTTTAAAAAGGAGTTCTCTATTCCAGGTAGCTGATGCAGCAGAAGCGGTAGGGAAGCATATGCATCCTCCTTCAACAGAGCAAGGTTTACCTGAAGCGGTGCGTACACCGTGAGGGCCGTCAGACATCTCAATAGAGGGAACACCTAATCTATCGAGTTCAGCTGTTGTAAGCATATTTTTTCCGGTTAAAAGCATTGCTTTTTCAGAAAAGGTCATTTGTTTGATTTTTTCTTTGTTTGTCACTTTTATTACCTCATTTCATTGGAAAAATTCCCAATTTATTTAAAACAGTATTTACATAACAGCATGGAAAACCCACTACTGCAAAGTAATCTCCGTTTATTTTTTCAACAAAGGCGGAACCTTTACCTTGAATACCGTAAGCACCCGCTTTGTCCATAGGCTCACCCGAGTCAACATACATCTTGATTTCTTCATCTGTCATATTTTTGAAGGTTACATCACAAGAAATACATTCGGTAATTTCTGTTATATTATTTAAAATTGTTATACCCGTATAAACCGTATGAGTTTTGCCCGAAAGCATTTTCAACATATCTATTGCATCTTTTTTATCGGTTGGTTTACCTAAAATTTTGTCGTTTATTGCAACAACGGTATCAGAGCCGATTATAGTATCTTCTTTATTGATTTCAACCGCCTTTGCCTTGCGCAATGAAAGCTCTTTGACCAATTCTGCAGGATTAGTGATTGTTGTATTTTCATCGCAGTCTGATGCTTTAACGCAAAATTCATAACCAAGCATAGATAGAAGCTCTTTTCGGCGGGGTGAATTTGACGCAAGAATTAGCATATAATCCTTCTTTCGAAATTAATTAATTTTATTCTAATATATTTGAATTATTTTTTCAAGTAAAAATAGCAAATTTATTGATTTATATTTTTTTATGTGATAAAATAAATAAGGAGAGTGATTTTTATGAGCAAAATTATTTATAAAAATGCATTGATAAACGACCAATTTACCGATATTACGGTAGAAAACGGAAAAATTATTTCTTTAGAAAAAACAAATGACACAGGCATAGATTTAAAAGGCAAAAAAACCTTTGCTGGTCTTATAGATATTCATACTCACGGTTGTGTTGGTTGTAGTGCAACCGGTAACTCTGCTCAAGAATTAGAAAAAATATGTATTTATGAAGCGGAGAACGGTATTACAGCTTTTTATCCTACAACCGTTACCGAATCTAAGGAAAAAATGTTAGCTGCAGTATCGCGAGAAA
>SVPL01000055.1 GCA_015065925.1 Oscillospiraceae bacterium | reverse complement strand
TCCCATGGCATTTAAAACACTTCCTTTTCTAGCATTTTATCTGCCTTTATTTTATCATAAAACTGTAAATAATCCTCCCGTACATTCTGTAAACTATCCTACCATACTATACACAGCGTGCCGTTCCGTGAAAAAATGCGGTAATTATGCGGAACAACACATAGGTTGTTCCCTACATCTGTTTAATACAATCTCATCTTCAAACCCCAATTTATCTGTGACTTTCAGGGCGCGGAACGAGACTAAACCAATCGCATAAAACCATCCCGCAATAAAAACGCTTAGCGTTCAAATTTAAATTTATCGGGTATTCTTTTACAGTTCTTTATTTTCTTCCATTGCCATTTTAGCAATATTTATTACATCATCCATTGTGGTAATTGTGGCGCACATTTTACGAAGATTTGCGGCGCCTCTGAGTCCATACATATACCAAGCGGTGTGTTTTCTTGCTTCAAGCATTGCGTTGTGTGGGTCTTTATACTTGTTCATAAGCTCAATTTGCTTTATCATTGTAAGCATTTTCTGAGATAAAGGCGGATCGGGTAGAATTTGCTCACTACCAAGATATGCATTAATTTGACTAAAAATCCACGGTCTGCCCATTGCACCTCGCCCAACCATTACAAGGTCACAGCCCGTTTGTTCATACATTTTAGCGGCATCCAAGGCAGTCACAATATCTCCGTTACCTATTACGGGGATTTTTACTGCATCCTTAACGGCTTTAATAATGCCCCAATCGGCAGAAGGCGCATACATTTGTGCCCTTGTTCTGCCGTGGACGGTTATTGCGGTAGCACCTGCCGATTCCACAATTTTTGCAACCTCTACTGCATTTATACTGTCTGCATCCCATCCCGAGCGAATTTTAACCGTAACGGGAAGGGAAACAGCATTCACAACGGCATTTACTATCTCACCCGCAAGGGTGGGATTTTTTAGTATTGCCGAGCCACCGCCCGAGCTTATTACCTTTGGGGCGGGGCAACCCATATTTATATCAATAAAATCGGGGCAAAATTCCTCGGCAACCTTTGCCGCCTCTGCCATTGTTTTAGGCTCTCCTCCAAAAATTTGTGATGCCATTGGGCGTTCGCCATCGTTACAGGAAAGCAAGGTTTTGGACTTTTTATCCCCCATACTAACTCCTTTGGAGCTTGTTAGTTCACCTACAGAAAAGGCGGCACCGTGAGAAATACACATTTCACGCATTGCCCTATCCGCAACACCTGCCATAGGTGCTAAAGCGGCAAAGCCTTTAAACTCAATATTACCTATTTTCATTTAAATCACCCTAACATTAAAACAGCTGCCTTGCTAAAAGGCAAGACAGCCGAATTTAATATTTTATTTATCTTCTTCATCGGATGAGAGTTCCTCATCGGGGAGTTTTTCTATTCTAACACGGTCAATACGGCGTTCATCCATTTCCTCAACAATAAACTTGTATCCAAGATAAATGATTTCATCCTTTTCCTCAGGCATTCTGTCAAGCTCAGACATTATAAGTCCTCCCAAGGTATCAAACTCGCCTTCAGGGATTTCAATATCAAGGGTTTCCTCAACCTCTTCAATATCGGTAGTACCGTCAAAATTGAAGGTTTTATCATCAAGCTGAACTATATCTTCTTCCTCGTCATCATATTCATCCTGAATATTACCGACAATAGACTCCAAAAGGTCTTCTATTGTAACAAGACCTGAAACTGCGCCATATTCGTCCGAAACAAACATCATCTGAACGCGCTTTTCGGTCATTTCGGTAAACAAGTCACCGCAACGCTTTGATTCGGGAACAAACTCCGCTTCACGCATTAGCTTAGATAATTTTTTACCGCTGGGGATTGTTTTACCTACAAAGGGAAGCAAATCCTTAACATAGATTATACCGCGGATATTATCAAGCTCATCCTCATAAACAGGAATACGGGAGTAACCGTTTTCACAACTTAGTTTTACAACATCCTCAATTTTATCGGTAATTTCTACCGCTTCAATCTCGGTACGGTGTGTCATAACATCGCTTACGGGAATATCATCAAAATCGAAGATATTATTTATCATTTCCTTTTGACTTTCCTCAATAACACCCTTTTCCTCACCCGCATCTACAAGTATACGGATTTCTTCCTCGGTAACAACCTCTTCGTTTGCGTTGGGATCAAAGCCTAACATTCTGACAACAAGGTTTGTGGAAACCGAAAGAATCTTTATAAAAGGTCGGGTAACAGCTTTTACAAAAAGCAAAACACCTACAACCTTAAAGGAAATTGCCTCGCATTTTTGCATTGCAATTCGTTTAGGCGCAAGCTCACCCAAAACAAGTGAGAAATAGGAAATAGCAATTGTAATAAGCACCATTGAAACACCAGCGATAACGCCGTGAAGGCTCGCCGGAACACTAAGCCAACCTATTATTGCGGTGGCAAGGGGGTCTGCAAAGCTATCTGCCGCAGATGCAGATGTTAAGAAACCTGCAAGGGTAACACCTAACTGAATGGTTGAAAGAAAATTTGAAGGATTATCGGTAAGCTTTAAAACCTTTTTTGCGCGCTTATCACCGTCCTCAGCCATTCTTTTAATCTTAGCATCGTTAAGTGAAATGATTGCGATTTCACTCATTGCAAAAAATGCATTAAGTAAAATCAGTACCAACAATAATAATAATTGAAAAATCACGTTGGCAGGGTCAGGGTCTTCCATTTTTAAATAACTCCTATTCTTTTTTGCCCTACGGGCGTTTATTATACAATAAGAATACATAATATTCCAATCATACAAATAATATAATACAATTTTTTCACTTGTTTGTCAACTGTTTTCTTTTTCATTTTTGTTTTATGGTGCAACAACAGAGCCTGAAATAATAAATTTTGCACAAATATATGCCATTACAATAACGATAAAGGTAATTTCACAAACTTACTTTTTGAAATTTTTTCTCGTCTGAAAGTACTTGCCTTTCGACCGAAAAACTTTCGAATTTTTTATTAAAAAAACTATAACTTTTATATTGATTTTTATATTAAAATGTGATATAACGATGTTAGCCAAAAAAGCCACTAATAAAAACTAATTAAAAATCGAATATTTTGGCTAATGAAAAGCATTTTTATAAGGGTGATGTTTTTATGTCAGATTTTAAAATCGCATGGAGAATTGGTGCAGGACTATATTTTGAAGATGAAGGTTGGAAAGAGGTTTTAAAGCTTATTGACCGAAAGCCCGATACCGCCGACGAAATAGCCATTATTATTTCTGACGGTGATGATAACCCCGCCTTTACACCTCTTGAAAACAAGAAGATTTTAGTAGATAAATTTTCAAAACGCGCCGCCGATTTGCGCGCACGAGGAAAATCAGTAGGTATTAATGTTTGGCCCACCCTTGATTTATACGCTTTGGAACGACAGCATTACAATCATTTCCAAAGAATGATAGGGATTGACGGCAGTGTTGTTGAACATCTTGCCTGTCCGATTTCTGATGATTTTTTAGAATACATAAAAGAAAAATACCGAATTTTGGCTTCAGGTAAACCCGATTTTATTTGGGTGGATGATGACTGCCGTTTCACCCATATGAATGGTAATTATCCTTGTTTTTGTCCTAAATGTGTGAATGGCTTTTTAGATGGGAAGTTTGCCTGTCGCGAAGAGCTTGTAAATGCCCTTAACAACCCCCAAAACCGCGACCTTCGTATTAAATGGTCGGAGTACGGTGCCGATAGACTCGCCACTTTCTGCAAGGCTGTGCGCGAAGCGGTAGATGAAATAGACCCATCAATTGACACTCCCCTTATGACGGTTGGTGCCACCCACACCACCTTTGCAGGTGACTACATAGAAAAATGTATGAAGGCTCTGCGATGCAAACGCGGTCGTCCCGGTCACGGCTTTTATTCTGAAAGCAAACCCGATGAGCTTATGTGGAAAATGATGGAAGCGGGGCGACAGATAGCAGAATACCCCGAATTTACCACCGACATTATGTGGGAAGAAGATAGCCACCCACAAAACCACCTTAATAAATCCTTCCGCACAAGACGAAATGAAATAACCCTCGCCCTTATGGCAGGCTGCAACGGAATTGCCTTTAATCACCAAAACAGTTACAGAGGAATTGACAAAAGACTCGCCCGTGAAATAGATGAACTTTCTTTTAATGTTCCCCGTTGGAAACGACTAAACGAATTTTTAAAAGGTCTTGATTGGTGCGGCGCTATGCCATTCTATTCTTGGTTTTTAGCGGCAAAATCCAACCCCAAATACGCTTGGCTTAAGGAAGACCCATTTGGCGAAAATCCTAACATAGATATGGATATAACAATCCCCGAAAAGCTAGGTGTTTGCGGAATTCCGCTTACATCTAACAACAAAACCCCCTCTGCCACCCTTCTTTCAGGCAAAACTATCACATCTCTTTCCAAAGACGAGCTTGAAAAGGTATTTAGCGGCAATGTTTATATGGATGGTTCCGCACTTGCCGCTTTAGAGGAAATGGGAATGGCAGAGCTTGCAGGTGTAACTATTAATAAAGCCATTTCAACCAGAAAGCGAATAATTTTCACCGACCACCCATTCAACGGCCCATTTGCGGGTTATTCAAGTAACACACTTTTTAAAGACACCGCTTGTCTTAACCCTCTATTTTCCGAGGTTGAATGGCTAGGCTACCACATCCCCCCCACTAACCAAAACGAAAAACTGCTATGTACCTCAAAATTCCAAAACAAGCTTGGGGGCAAGGTGGTTGTAAATGCCTTTGATGCTTGGTACTACAACAACAATCCCCACGACCTTTATCAGCTAACCTCAATATTTGAATGGTTTGACCTCCCCTTAACAGTAAGATATGAGGATCCATTCAATGTTTCACGCATACAGCCTCTTATAAGAACCAACGGCAAACGGGCGGCAGTATTTATAGTAAATGCTTTTCTTGACTCTACCTCTCCATTTGAAATTAAAGTCAAGGGTGATATGACAAAGGCGGTACTTGTACACCCCGATGCAAGCGAAGAAATTCTTACAAGTCGTCGCGAAGGCGACAGAATATGCGTATCTATACCCCAAATAGAGCCCTGGGATATTGCTACCATTTTGCTATATTAAAAGAGGTGAGTTAAATGAAAGTTTTTAAAAACAAAGGTCAAACCCTATATATTTTTGAAGCGGCACTTGAATATTTAGTTGCTATACTCTGCACAAGCTCTTTTCTGGCAACCCTCACGGGCTCGCTTGGTATGTCTGACAGCCTTACGGGAATTGTTTCATCCTTTATATCTATGGGATGTTTATTCCAGTTACTTTCAATACTTATTCAGGTTCGCAAACATAAAACCTTCGTAACTGTTTTAAGTATAGCAAATCAACTTTTGTTCACATTGCTTTATGTAATTCCTCTGTTTGAAATAAATTCAAACACAAAAATAATATTTTTTGTGGTAGCTATTTTTGGAGCATACATAATTTACAATATCGCCCACCCTAAAAAAATTAACTGGATGATGTCCCAAATAGGTGATAAAAACCACGGCTCCTTCACCGCCACAAAACAGATTTTCTCCCTTTTCGTAGGTATGATTTTTTCCTTTGCAATGGGAAAGGTTATAGACCATTTTACCGACAAGGGTGATAAACAAACCGCCTTTATTATTGCCGCAATTGTAATATTTGTTCTTATGATATTACATTCCCTCACCCTTTTATTCTCCAACGATTTAAAAGCCGAAAATACATCAAGCAACATAAACCTTAAAAATATATTTGGTATTCTTAAGGATAAAGATGCCCTTAGTGTAATGATATTTTTTATTATATATTATGCTGCTAACGGTATTACCACACCGTATTATGGTACATATAAAATTAACGAGCTTGGTATGAGCCTTACCTTAATTTCCTTGCTGACAATTTTAGGTAGCTTTACTCGTATTTTTGTCGAACGCCCATTTGGAAAATATGCCGATAAATTCTCCTTTGCAAGGATGACCGAAAAATGTCTTATATTCTTAGGACTTGCCTACCTTTGTATGACAATTGCTCATCCTTCAAATGGCACGGTGATGGTTGTTCTTTACCTTATATTCCATAGTATGGCAATGGCGGGTATAAGCAGTGCCCTTATAAATCTTGTTTTTGAATTTGTAAAGCCCGAAAAACGCACAGATGCCCTTGCAATGACTCAAGGTATTTCGGGTATTGTTGGATTTTTGGCAACACTTTTGGTAAGCCCTGTTGTTTCGCTGATACAAAGCAGACCTGACAAATGCATTAAGCTGGGTGGAATAAATATATACGCGCAACAGATACTTTCCTTTGCGGGACTTATTATTATTGTAATAGGCTTTATATATGTTAGGACAGTATTGGTGAAAAAGAAATCAAAATAAAACTGATAAAACAGAAACGGCTAGGTCTGAAAAGACCCGGCCGTTTCTGTATAGCCAGACCATTCAAACTCGAATCAAGTTTGAATGGTCTGGCTAGGGAGATATAAACCTTTGTTGGATGTATTAGGGAGAAAACATCCGTTAGGTTGGGCATAATCATTTGAATTTTTTCAACAAATAATGCTTTACTTATTGATTATATTATACATCTATGATATAATTAAAAAAACAGATATTTTTTTTAAAAACATAGGTGATTTTTATGTTAGTGTATGATAAGAAATCATATTTACAGGGTAATGAATTTAGTGTTCAATTTTCTGACGGTGAAAGCAAGGGTGTACTACATAGCCACGAATTTTTAGAAATGTGCTATATTGTAAGTGGCACAGCAGAACACATTGTAAACGGAATAAAACGCCCCCTTTCAGCAGGAAGCATTATAATCATTGACTACGGAGTAAGTCATATAGTTATTGACAAATCCAAGGATTTTTATAGTGTTAATATGCTTTTTATGCCCGAGTATATTGATGATTCACTTTTTAACTGTTTGAGTTTTAAAGATGTTCTGCGAAATTCCCAAATAAATTTTATTTACTATGATAACTACTATCATTTCAGAGATGATAATGGCGAAATTCTTCCCCTTATTGAAAAGTTGGTTGAAGAATATAACAACGAACGCCACGGTAATATGCAATACATACGCTGTATTTTAATACAAACCATTATTCTGCTTATGCGAAAGTGTGAATCCAAAGCTATGCAGGCAAAAAAATCTGATAAGGATTTTGAAACGATTGTTGAATACCTACGCACCCACTATGCCGAACATATTTCACTTAACGGACTAAGCCGTATGTTCAACCACTCCACCGCCGCCATATATCAGATGTTTCAAAAAAATCTTAACATTAAATACGCCGATTTTCTTACTGATATAAGAATAAATGCCGCCTGTAATCTACTAAGGGAAACCAGTGATTCCATTGATGAAATTGCCGCAGCGGTAGGCTATAAAGATACCGGCTCCTTCAGACAAGTATTCAAAAACAAAATTGGTCTCACCCCTAAGGCATACAGCAAAAAGTTTTCGGGGTTATAAAATTCGCTAAAAAAATTAAGTTTTTAAAAAACGATATGCTTATATTAAAAGAATAGATTTCGCCTATTATAAAGTGAGAGCTGTTCTTTTTTTATTTAGTTAATTTTTTTATACTACCCTTATAAATCCAAGTCAACTAAAATAGAAATATTTTTACAAATTCATTTAAAAACCAAACACATCAGAAAACTTAAAATAGCCATCTGATGTGTTTAGTTGGGAGAAATATATATAAGTCGAAATCTAAATAATTACTTTATTCTCCTAAAGGCGTTATTTACTTGTTTTAATGCGGGATTAACGGTCTTTTTATAAGAGTTGATTCCTTTTGCAATATTAGCAGGAGTAGAAAACTTAAGCTCGGTAACTATTTTTTTATAAAGACCGCTTTCAATATAATTTACCACACCATTGCCGTAGGTAATACATTTTTTTGCATTTTTACTGCAAATTTCGTTATAAACCTCTTTGATTTGATTGTTGTGGAAAAGGTTTTCGTAATCGGTGTTGCTAATATCCAGGAAGTATCTTAAAAAATATGCCGCACCTTCGGGATTTTTAGAATTTTTGGGGTTAACCCAACCCTTTGCCATTACGGGAGTGTATGCAGTAGCCTGTGTAGGTCCTGCAACAGGAACACATTCGATATTCTCTATTCCGCCCTGAACGGTGGGGTTGCCCTTAGCATCTCTGAAAACCTTACTTGCCCTTAAGCCTTGGTAGGAAATACTTGCAAACAGTGCCACCTTACCTGCTGCAATATTCTGAAAATCCCAGCTTGTAACCGTTCCGACACTGCTTACTGTGGCAAATTCGGTCCATGCCTTTAAAACATTAGGATCATCCATATTATTTGTAAACTGTTTTCCATCATATTTTACAAAGCCTGTACCCATTGAATACATATATGTATCATAGCTATGCATTGAAAGACCCGTTATTCCCTTTGCAGATGCCTTTTTGATAATATCGTTTTGAGCCGCCCAATTCCATTTGCCCTGCTTGTAAAGCTCCCAGGGTGTAGTGGTAACACCACATTTTTTAAGGGTGGTTTTAAGATAATAAATCATATGATTTGTATCTTCACAGCTGGGTGTTTTATTCATAGCAACCGAGAAATACCTTCCGTTGACCTTAAAGCAATCCATATAGGGCTTATACCAAGCCGAGTCATCCAGACGGAATACTGTTGCATCAAGCGGTGTTGCACACTTTGTAACTATTGAAGGGAAGGTATCGGTACTGATATAGCATATATCAGGAGAATCGCCACCGCTTATGAGGGATATAAGCTTGGTTGTATATTCGCTTTCGGTTGTAATGGTGGTACGAATTTTCATACCTGTTGCTTTTTGAAAATTATCAACCAGCTTTTGCTCGGCATCATCATAATTTCTCCACATAAGAATGTGAATTTCCTTATTCTTTACATCTTTAGGAATATTTTTTAAATAATCCTTTTCCCAAACGGTGCTTTTGGTTTGGGTATTATTACCGGTTTGAGCAACAGCCGACTGCTTTGATTCGGTATTGTCGGTAGTAGACTGTGTTTCGCTCTGTTCAGATTCATTTGTTTCTATCTTCTCTGCTTGTTCTTGAGCAGACTCAGTCGAGCTTGTTTCATCGGTTGAAGATACTTCGGTATCACCGCAAGCGCAAACGGTCATAACCAAGGCAAGCAGTAAAGCGACCAAGCAAGCGAATTTTTTAAACGAGGTTGAAAATATCATTTAAGATTACTCCTTTATAGACTTATTTTTTCTTTTGCCGAGCAGTAAAACTGCAACGGCAGAAATAGCAAAGGTTATTGCCACCAACCAAATAGCCTCAGTCGTATCTCCCGTAGAGGGCGAGTTAAGATAGTCTTCCTCCAACACCGATTGAGATGTGGAAGCTTCTAAGCTATCTGCATTTATGGTGGGAATATTACTAAAGCTTAAAGGCACTCGGGCGTTTATATTTTCATCATAGCCTAAATCACTATTAGTAACAAGGGAATACCTTTTAAACACATATAAATCGCTGTAGGTAATACCCGAGCCCTGAGGTTCAAATATAGCATAGAGCTTATCGTTTGCTCCGCCCATTACCAATACGCCGCCTAAACGCTCCTTAACATCAGCAACATTGTAGGTGCGAATAACATTTTCACCTTCTTTATCCCATGCAAGGGTGAATTTACCCTTTCCACTTATGTTAATACCAAAGGTTGACTGAGAATTGGCTAGAACGGGGATCTCCAAAACCGTTTTTTCCTTAACAGTATTTGAAAGCGCTATAGAATTATTGCTGATAACATTAAATGGCTCCTCACAATAGCTAAGGGCGGTTGTTTCGCGGTAGCCCGCAGGCACCTTTGTGTATGTAATGTCATCAACCCAAAAGCTTGGATGTGACTCAGCGGCATTAATGCCGAAAGATGCAGTATACTGATTAGGCAAGGTTACAAATTCATAGGTATATTCAACCCAATCGTACGGAGTACGTTGAAGATTATAATACCAATCGTTTTGCGTTATGCTATCAGCATGGGTATTTCTAAAGTCGTAAATTAGGAAGAACTTTTTCTGTCTATAAGCATAAAGTTCTGCCGGTTCATCTGCCTTTAGCCATACGGATACAGAATAAAGTGTACCGGGCTGAACAGGGAAAGTAAACACAGGGTCGGTATGGGTTGTAACCGTACCATAACCGGGATAGGTAACGTTACTGTAAGGCTCAATTACCTCATTAATATGAAGTGCACTTGTTTCCTTGCCGTCACGTCCCTCAACAGTTTCATAAGTAACTCTATCTTTAATTAATAGGTGAGAATACTGTTTTGCTTCACCTTCAAAATCAATAGTAACCTTGTTTGGAGCCGTATAATTGGGGTCAACCCAACCGGGCATTTCCTCAGCAGGAATGGAATCTACCTTTTCCAGGCTGAAATCATCCACCAAAAGCTTTTTGGCTTCGGTAGTATATGCAATAAGAAGGTAAAGGTTATCCAAGCCCTCTTTAGCGGTGAAGTGAATGGTAATTTCACGCCAAGCACTTTCATCATAGTAGTTATCATTTGTTTTGCCGTACTCACAGCCATCCTTGTAAATTCCGTTTTCAAAACGTAATCTTTTTGCACCGAGAACCGTATAGGAATCTACGGCAACAAAGCCTGTTTTTAAATTACTGTAGGTAAGAGTGGTATCGGCAGTGATTTTGCTTTGGGTAAATTCAGGGTCGAAAATACCAACAAACCTAAGTACACTCGCAGAAGCATCGCCACCGGTAGGCTTATAGCTGAATTTAAGCTTATAGGTAGCACCTATTTCAATATTGGGCAATTTAATGTGCGAGGTATGGTTGGGGTTATCAATAAGAAGCGAAGTACCTCTGCCCGTTACGGTTGCGGAATTATTGGTGTATTTTGCCCAAGTGATTTTGGTAGCAACGGAAGTATCACTTATGCCGTCAACCAAAATATTTCTGCAGGGTGAGGAGGTTGAGCCCTGTACCGATGCACCCCAATTTGAAGGAGTTTCAAAGTAGTTATCTGCTCCGCCCGGTGTGGGTGTAGGCTCGGGTTGGGCACTTTGCACCTCCTCTAATTTAACATCGCTTAACCACATATTACCTGTCAATTTTCTCAAAGTGAAGGTAATATCCTTAAAATCGGCGGAATTAAATTCAAAGGAAAGTGTATACCACTTATTTGCTTCAATATTATGATAATTTTCAACCTGCTTATAGGTACGCTTATCACCATCAACATAACCGTTTCCGCTACCGTCTGCTTTTACATTCCAGTTTCGACCGGCGGGAGTGTTCATTTGCACGTTACTACCATAATAATTGAGATAGGTCATTGTGTATGCAAAGTTCAAACGATCACCGGGAATACCTTCAAAATCGGGATGATTTGGAATGAAAATACCGGTGTTTGTAATTGCATACGGCACATTTGAAGCATTGCCTACTGTTGTTTTTGAAACCGTATCAGTATAATAAGAGAAGGTAAATTTATAATTCTTGTTAGCCTCGGTTTTAAGGGGAAGGGATACACGGTAGGCACCGTTATCCAGTTTAAAGGTTTCCTTGCCTTGGAAGGTGGTTTTATCCAAGGTCATACCTGTACCCTCATAGGCTACCGCCCCCTCATTAGCGCCCATATTTTTAGAATTTGATGCGTTAAAAATCCAATCCTCGGTGGGGTCCTCAGGCTCGGGAATTGTAGATTCGGGCATAAACTCATCGGGGACCTTTTCTACCTGCTCAAATTCAAAGCCGTCAAGGAAAATGCCACCCTTGTTATCATCACCCGGGATAATTACAAGCTGAAGGTCGGTATAATCGGTTACATTAAAGTAAAGCTCCTCGGTATACCAAGCGTTAGCACCTGCGTAGGTGTAGTCCCCCGTATTGTGTGCGTAACGATTTTCCTCCTTAGCGCCGCTGGATAGTGTTTCGTCGCGATAACGGTAAACACCATCTGTACCCCTAAAGGAATCGAGGGTGTTCCAACCGATTGTTCCATTTACAAAGGTGTCGGTTGTGTTTCCTTTAGCAATAGCATCCTCTAACGCCTTTGGAGAATAAATTCCAATATTTTTAATTTGTTGCTTTGTGGGACTTGCCTCACTGCTTGTAACAACCTTATATGAGAATTTAATGCGGTATGCCTTGCCTTTTTCAATATTTGGTAAAGCGATGTTTGATGCGTGGGTTGCCCAAATAAGCTTAAGGGAGGTTCCACCCGTGATAAGAGAAACAGAGCTATCTGTATTATGGTATGACTTGCCCTTTTCACCACTGAATGTGGCACCGTCACTGCCGTCCACAGAGATATTTCTTCTATTTGCTTGGGTTCCTCTTAGGGAAAGCACCCAATTGTTTGGGTTTTCAAAATATTCACTTGCATCGGCAGAATTATTACCACCTGCAGGAGTGCTTAAATCATCAAGCGTAATATCCGAAAGCCACATATTTGCACCCGCAATTTTGCGAAGTGTAAAGGCTATATCTTCAAACTCGCGGGAATTAAACTCAAAGGAGAGCGTGTACCACTTACCCGCTTCAATGCCGTGATAATTTTCAACTGTTTTATAGGTACGAGCATCTACATCAGCTACGCCGTCAAAATTCTGGTCGGCAAAGCCTGTTTTTGCACCATTGCTATCAACAGTCCAGTTATGACCTGCGGGAGCAGAAACTATTTGATAGTTAAAGGCATAAATATTAAGATAGCTCATTGTATACGCCAAACCTAAACGGTCACCCGAAATACCTTCAAAACTAGGGTGATTGGGAATAAATATACCTGTATTTACAATAGCATAGGTGTTGCCTTGAAGCGTAGGCGACGCTGCCGGAGTAACGGTAGTAACTGCGTCGGAATAATAGGAAAAGGTTAGTCTGTAATCGGTGTTTGCTTTAGTATTAAGGGGTAAAGAAACACGAAAATCATTTGCATCTAGCTTTAAGGTTTCCTTACCTGCAAAGGTGGTGGTATCTAAGGTTAAACCACTACCCGCGGTGTACGCTACGGCACCCGTATTGTTACCGATATTGGTAGAACCGCTTGTATTTTTAAACCAATTATTGGTGTTTTTCCATTCTAAAGACTCGGTATTGTTGTTTTCTGCAAAAACAAGAGATGGAAAAACCGCCGAAAGAAGAAGCACTAAAGCAAGTAAAACGCTAATAATTTTTTTCATTTTAGTTTTCTCCTTTCATTAGTCCTTAATGGTAGTTAAAACTACCGACGAGTTGGCGGGAATTTCAACCACCATACGGTCACCGCTAGTGGTGTAAATTCTGTCGGCAGGAATAATCTTTGCTTCTATGGTAGGTTTAATATCACTTGCGTTATAAACATGACGATAGAATTTTCTACTGCCTATATTTTTATCGAACTCAAATATTGCATAAATAGTATCGGTTTCAAAGTTAGCAAGACAAATGCTCCAATCGTTATTTTTGTCCTGCTGAACGCCAACAGTAAAGTAATCGGTTTCACTTTCTGCCTTATAAACCTTTGCGCCGTTACCAAAATATTTACTAAGCAGACTTGCAGAATAGTATGTAGGCTGAGGGATATAGCTTTCTAAAAGGCTTGGTATAAATCCGCAATGGTGCAAACCGTTTGTATACTGGTCATTATTATAAGTGTGATTGTTTGGCCATTGTTGGTCAAATACATACCACCACATAAGATTTTGCACACCGCGGTTCATACTGTCGGCAAAATAGCTTGTTGTGTGAAGTCCTTCGGCTGTACCTGTATTCAGATATTCCTTAAAGGTATCGTGGGATATATTTGTTTCATCATACCAAAGTTTTTTGCCAATATTATGCGCCATATCAATTGACTCACCAAGGGTATGTGTATATTCAATAGTGAGGGGCGCTGTATTAGAGGTTAAATCAGAAATTGCAATATAACGGTGTGTAGAGAAAATATCTACTATATCTGCCGCATACTTAATTGCAAAATAATAAAGAGGGGTTGTTTTTAAGTCAGTATCCTTAGACTCATAACCATATGCAGTGTTTGGACCTACGGTTTTATAAAGATTTCTTGTGCCGTCCTTTACAAGTGCATCGTGAATGGCACGAGAGCAGGTAAGCCAACGGTGAACATTGGGGTCAAAATCATAGGCTTCTTCAAGTGTGTAATTTTTAAGCTCTGCCCAATTTACACCCGAATCAGAAGCGTTACCGTCCGGCTCGGTAAACAAAATAAGATATTTTACATTGTTAATACCGTGTGCGCGGAACTGATTTAAGGATTCTACTATAAAATTCGCGTGATTTTTAGCGGTGGTTTCCAAATCACCCGAAACATAACAACCAAGCCAAGGAGCGTAATAATTTTCAACATAAGCGCCGCGCATACTCCAACCTGTGTTAAGGGCAACCGAAATATTGCGCTTTTGCATTTCCTTCATCCATTTATAGGTAGCTTTCATATCGTCGCTTTCCCAATTGAAGGTGTTGGTTGACTTATCGTAAGCGAATTCCTGATTATAATAGGTACGAACAATATCTACACCCATATTTTGAAGGCGGTTAAACTCAAGCTGGGCTTGGTCTTCGGTGTAAACTCTGCCGTCCGCATCATCCATATAGGTATAGCAATGATAAACCGCATTAAAGCCCAAAAAGTCATCTTCAACCGGGGCGACGGCATTGCTTATTTTTACATTTTCGGTGATGTAATCCTCCTCATCGGCAGGGATTTCATCAGCAGGAAATTCGTTGAGCCACTCATCTTCTTCTGGAAGCTCAGTGGTGTCCTCTACCTCTGACGAAGGCTCATCGGATGAAATATTTTCTTCGGATGAGGTCTGCTGCTCTGAAGATAGATTACTGCTTACATTTTCTCCGCCCTTGCTACAGCCCGTAACTGAAAAAGCAAGTGCAAAGCATAAGCATAGCAGTAAAATTTTAATAAAAATATTGTTTTTCATAACTTCTCCTTTGCTGGATGCTAGATATTAGATACTAGACGCTAGATAACTAAACCTATAAATTGAACGCTCAGCGTTCTTTTATTACGAATAAATCTGTGGATGTAGCGTGGTTTATACTCCGCGTCCACATCACCTGTAATTTTAAGGCGATTTTTAGTCTGTGTTAAACCCTTTCAAAAAGCCAAAAGTTGGAAAAACTCGCCCGCGGGATTATTAACCGCCCAATTTGTGGGTTTATATTTTCGCGTGCATAGATGAAACGCCATGCGTTTCAAACTGCAATTTATCTTTCAAAGAAAGAGGGGGGTGGCTTCCCCGAAAAAGGGGGAAGCCGTAAATAGGGAGATAAACCAAAAAATGAGGTATAAGCTAATCTTTGATAGTAGTATAAACTACTGTGCAATTTGCGGGGATTTTATCCTTTAACACATCCCCATAAGTAACAACGCTTTTATCTGCGGGAATTATTTTAGCCTCAGAGGTTGGAACTGTTCCCTGCTCATAATAAACATGGCGGTAGAATTTCTTATTACCGATATTTTTATCAAAGTTTATTTCAATATAGGTTGGGGCATCTTCAAAATTGGCAAGACAGATGCTCCAGTCCCCGTTTTTATCCTGTTGAACACCAACATTATTATTTACAGTGTAATTGACTGCACCCTCATTGTTACCTATGTTTTGAGAGCTTACATCATTTACAAGCCAACTACCAGAGTTTGAAAAATACTCGGTCTCACCCGAAACAGATTCAAGCTTAATATCGCTAAGCCACATATTTGCTCCTGCAATTTTTTTAATGGTAAAGGCGATATCCTCAAAATTCGCTGAATTAAACTCAAAGGAAAGTGTGTTCCACTCCCCTGCCTCAATATTATGGAAGCCCTCTACATTATAATTGTAGGTGCGCACATCACCATCGCGTTTACCGTCACCATCCTGATCGACAAAAAGGGTTTGACCAAGCCAGTTTTTCTTAGGCTCACCATTTTCATCTACTTCCCAAAGACGACCTGCGGGGGTATTCATTTGATAATTAACACCATAATTGTTAAGGTAGGACATTGTATAAGAAAGACCTAAACGGCTACCCGGGATACCTTCAAGTACTGGATGATTGGGAATGAAAATACCTGTATCTAAAATAGCGTGCGTTACCGCTTCGCCTCCAAGCTCAGTGGAGATAACCGCGTCGGTATAATATGAGAAGGTTAGCTTATAATTGGTATTTGCCTTTAGATTAAGGGGTAAAGAGGCTCTTAAGGTGTTAGAATCAAGCTTGATGGTTTTTTTACCCGCAAAGGTGGTGGTATCTAAAACGGCACCATCACGTGGGCTTCCCGTTTTATATACCTTTGCGTTATTGCCAAAATATTTTGTGAGTAGGGAAATTGCATAATATGAGGTTTCAGGTACATCACTTCTCAAAAGACTTGGAACCACACCACAGCAATGCATTCCGTTATAGAAGCAATCGGTATTATTGGTGTTATTATTGGGCCATTGCTGATCCATAATATACCACCACATCAAATTTTGAACACCGCGGTTCATTGAGTCAGCAAAGTAACTGGTGGCATGCAAGCCCAAGGATGGATTATCAGCATAGGGAAGGTTATTTTCATCATAAGCGAATACATTATTATATCCTGTACCTCCACCGCTAAGGCCTGTTTCATCATACCAGAATTTTTTACCTAAATTTTTTGCTCCTAAAATTCTTTCATCTGTTTTAAAGGCATCAAGTTGATTTGATACACTATCGTTAAACATCTTTTCAATATTGGGATAACGGTGCGCCGAATAAATATCAATATAATCGGATGCATATTTTAGCGCGAAATAATAAAGAGGTGACATACGGGTATCGGGATCCTTGGAAACATTACTTTGAGCACAGTTGGGTCCAACGGTTTTATAGAGCGCTCTTGTGCCATTTTCTACCAAAGCATTATGAATAGCACGAGAACAAGTGAGCCAACGCTCTACATTTGGGTCAAAATCGTAAGCATCCTCAAGATAATAATTTTTAAGCTGGCTCCAATCCACATCTGTATCGGCTGCGACTCCACCCGGTTCGGTAAACATAATAAGATAATCTATATTATTAATACCGTGGGCGCGGAACTGATTAAGGGAGTCCCTTATAAAGTTTGCCTGATTTTTTGCGGTGGCTTCGAGGTTGCCCTCTACATAGCAACCAAGCCAAGGGGCATAATAATTTTTAATATAAGCGCCACGCATACTCCAACCGGTGTTAATGGCGACCGATATATCACGCTTTTGCATTTCCTGCATCCATTTATATACATCCTGCATATTGTCACTTTCCCAGTTAAATTCACCGGTTGTAGTATTATAAGCAAATTCGTTATTATAATAGGTACGGACCATTTTTACGCCCATATTCTGAAGTCTGTTAAACTCCAACTGAGCCTGTTCATCGGTGTAATTTCGCCCTTGATTATCTTTAATATAAGTAAAGCAATGCTGAACGGTATTAAAGCCTAGAAAATCATCCTCAACAGGGGCAGCAGAATTACTAACCGTTATTTTTTTTTTGGATGGTGAGAGTCTCGCTCTCACCATAGGAGTAACCTGCGCTTAAATATTCATTTAAAATATCTTCGTTAGCCAAAAGGTTTTCTACATATTCTTTATCCTCAGCATTATCAGAACTTAAGATCTCGTTCATTACTGCAAATACGGATGCTGAAGCTGTGTCACCGTAAACCAATACGGTGTGATTTGCGGCTTCATTATAATATACTGCATAGGGACGAACTACATAATCGGTACTCCACTCATAATAATCGGTTGTTTTACCCTTTAAGCCAATATTATAAAGTGCGGCGGAGAAAATTGTAACATCGTCGGTTAATTCAAAAATATTATCTATGCTATTTTCTTTATTATAGGCAACACCAACGGCGGATTTTTTATTAAGCTCGGTAGTTTTGCCTTCACCTGTAGCAAGGTCGTACTCGGGAAGCTCACCTTCGCTAAGCCATTTATCGGATGCGGCAACTGCACCATACTCCTTAATCTCATAGCCTGAAAGACCGTTTGCTTTAAGGTCATTATCAACGCTGAACTTGTAGCGGATAGCCTGTTTAACGCCGCCATCGGTAGCCTTACGCATAGAAACAGGTGTGTTTTCGCCATCTACTGTAAAGGTAGAATTAAGGTCTACTTCTTCAAACTCAAAGTTATCTACAAACATACCGCCCTTGTTATCATCACCGGGAACAATTATCAAATGTAAATCGGTATAATCGGTAGCAGTAAAATAGATTTCTTCATCATACCACTCATTAGCTGCGGCATAGGAGTAATCACCTGCAATAGCATCATAGCGGTTGGCTGTTTGTGCGCAATATGTAAGGGTTGTATCAC
>SVPL01000054.1 GCA_015065925.1 Oscillospiraceae bacterium | reverse complement strand
AGAAAGCGGTAAAGTTTCTGCATCATTATTGCAAAGAAAATTGAATATTGGCTATGAAGAAGCAGTGCATTTAATAGATTTGATAAAAGATGAAATGACAGATAAAGAAGATTTTTCTTCACAATTTCCTTGGCCGGATGATGAAAAGCTACGCATTGTTTTTGCGAAAGGTAGAAAAATTTTAGATAAATCCGACAATATTAACGAATGCATTAGCATCAGGTTTCCTCATGATTGCAATGAAACCACAAGACAATATTTTAAGGTTGAAGTCTTTGGTAATCTTTGTTGTGATGCAAGTATCAACGGAGACGTTGTAAGTCATGGTGAAATCGAATGCAACGAAATCAATGGTGATATTAAAGAAAGTAGCCAAAATGTAAACTGTCTGGGTAATATAAACGGTAACGTAAACGCAGGAGCCAATATTTCTTGCGTCGGTTCGATCGGCGGCGGAGTTAATTGCGGAAACAACGTTTCCTGTGCGGGCGAAATAAATGGTGCTGTAAACTGTGGTGATAATGTCACTTGCGGCGATAACATTAAAGGCGATGTCAACTGCGGTGGCAATGTTGAATGTAAAACAATTGAAGGCAATGTTGAATGTCAAGGTGATATTATTTATAAATGAGTTATAGGAAAAACCATATTTCTCCCCTTTTGGAATATGGTTTTTTTATTTTGCATATTTTTTAAGGTAATGACTGTTGCAAAAACATTTGATTTTTGGTATATTAAATAAGGAGAGTTTTGTCTTGTCTATTAAACGAAAAATAATTGTTTACTCCCTTGTGATTTTAATAATCGGCTCTATTGGTGTGCTTTTTGTAAAGGAACCCTCTCTGCTTTTCACCGATGCCGCAAACAACACTAAAAAAACCGTAATTGTAGATGCAGGCCACGGCGGGTTAACTAATACTATAGATTAGGTCCAAACCTGCCGTGAAAATTCAATATTAAACACCCCGAAAACCCGCTTGAATAGCGGGTTTTCGCCCTTTTACATCAACTTAGGCATTAAGAATCAAATCAACCTACTAATTTCTAAAATTTAGTGCAATGCAGGTTAAAATATGGTATAATATTCTATGGTAGGTGACGAGAAAATGGATAAGGCCATGAAACGAAAGCAAGATTTATTTAACTTATGTATTGGTATGGATAAACTTGATATACATAAAAAAGAGAAATGTCTTTCTTTTTCTGAAGCAATGCTTTCAATTGAGGGAATTAAGGTTAGCGATGAGGTTACACTTGCTCTTGAAGAATGGAAAGAAGGTAAAGCAACTTATTTATCAATTTTCGAATCAACACTTCAAAGATACGGGTTTAACACATAATTAAATGCTTAACAGTTGAATTTTAAAATCATATGTTGTATAATGTATTAAATACTAAAAAGGAAAGGAGAAAAAGCTTATGAAGGATTTTGAGATTTTAAGCCGTGATACAGTTGTTGCTGTGTGGAAAGATAATGCGCTTAAGGTTTTGAATAGCGATTTGCTACCTTTATATTTAAAGCGTGTAAGGGATGCTAAAGCTTGGCTTGAAACAAGGGCCATTGACTCGCATAGAGCAAACTCCCGTCTGCTTAAAAAGGCTTTAAGACTTGCTGAAAAAGATGATGTTTCAACCGTGCTTCACGTTAACGCCGCAACCATTACTGACACCTATTGGGTTAGGGCTATCGGCAGTGATTTGAAATATGAAGACGTTCGCTTTAATAAAGACTATTTCTCCAATCTAGCACTCAGAGGACTTTATTCTAGCTTCAACTCTGCGGCAAAGCGTAAGGATACCAAAACTCCCGAGCTTACCAATATCGGTAGTTTTGAAAAGTGTTGGAAACTTAAAGACGGAAAATGGTGGATTTATAAATCCGCCAACCAAAAAGAGCAATTCTCAGAGCTTTTCATATATGAGTTAGGTAAAGAACTTGGAATGAATATGGCTCATTATGAGAAAGGTGATAAATGCGTTAAGTCGCTTGATTTCACCGATTCAGCAACTGTTATTTTTGAGCCTGCATCTTCGTTTATGGGTGATGAGGAAGATTATATAAAGGTTGTAGAGAAACTTAAGGAACTCTGCCCTAAGGCTATTTCTGATTATATTAAAATGATTTTCCTTGATACCATAACCGCCAACCCCGATAGACACACCGGAAACTTCGGTTTAATGCGTGATGCTAAAACGGGCGAACTTTTAGGTCTCGCCCCAAACTTTGATAACAATATGGCACTTATTGCCCGCGGATATCCAACAAGTAAATCTGCAAACGACCTTTTAATCACACTCTTTAATGAACTAATGGAAAAATATCCTGAATATAAGGATTATCTACCTACGGTTACAGAGCAAATGATTAAGAACGTTATCAATAAACTTAATATGAAAGTCAAATCCCAAGTAATTATTGATTTTGTAATTAAACGTTATCAAGCGATTTAAAAACCAACAGGTAGCCGCGTTAAGCGACCACCTGTTGGTTTGGGTAGGGAGATATATAAATAGTGGCTTGGTTTTTGCACCTTAAAAACCTCATTTTTAGCTTATTTTTCCCTATTTTAATATTATTTGAAGCAAAAAGTATCCGAGGCTCACGATCAACAGCGAACCTCGGATTTTTTAGACTGTTTTTTTAAAGCCTCTTGCATCATTTTACGACAACTAAACTAAGAAAAGTGAATTTAACCTACAAATTTCTAAATTTTAACATAATACAGCCTAAGGTATGTATAATATTCTATAGTAGGCTTCTAAAGATGCATTTACAATTCGTTTTGCAAGTGGTTTTTTCGAATTTGTAGTTGAGTAGTTCTAAAAACAATTATAACAAAATCTGAAATTCAAATGTTTTCTGCAAAAGCGTTAGAAAAAGTGTTAGAAATCTTTAAAGTTAGAACAAAAAGTTGATCTGCCTTGCAAAATATGCAAGGCAGACCGTGTAGGGAGATAAAACCTTTCAGGGTGGATATGAGCATCCGCCCTTTAGATTATGACGTAATCAAATTTAATTTTTATTTTCTAGAAATTCCGCTACCTCGCTAAGGCTTGGAATTGAAGATGCTGCACCTTTTTTCGATACAGCCAAAGCAGAAGCCGCACTTGCAAAACGTAAAACCTTTTCGATTGGCTCTTCTCTGCAAAAACCGACGACAAAATATCCGGTAAAGGTATCGCCTGCGGCGGTAGTATCAACCACATCAACATTAAAAATTGGATGCTCTGTTATTTTTTCGCCATCAATAAAACGGCAACCGTTTTTACCTAAAGTAAGCATAACTTTAAGATTAGGATAGTTTTCATTAACCCACTCTTTAAAATTAGCTATATTCATCTTGGAAATGCACTCAGCCTCTATTTCGTTTAAAACAAGGCAGTAGATATCGTTAAAATCAATCTCGTTTATTACCTCATTTATGGGAGAGGGGTTTAAAAATATCTTCATTCCCTTTTGGGCTGCGGTTTTTACAATATATGGAAGATTGCTGATTTCATTTTGAAGCACTAAAACATCATCTTTTGAAAAATCTGATAAAACTTCATCAATAAAATCAGTTGTTACCTGATGGTTTGCTCCTGCAAAAAGAAGTATTGAGTTTTCCCCCGATTTTTCCACCTGAATTACAGCGTGGCCTGTTTTTTGGGGAATTGTTTTTAAGTGTTTTAAATTCACACCGTTATCTAAAAGCAAATTGCTTAACATTTTACCGTCATCGCCGATACATCCGGCGTGATAAATCTCACCTCCTGCACGTCTTACAGCAAGCGACTGATTAAGCCCTTTTCCTCCGGGGAAAAGTTGCATATTAAGTGAAGAAATTGTTTCCCCGGGAGTTACAATATGCTCCACATCATAAACCATATCAATATTAAGCGAACCAAAATTAAGAATTTTCATAATTTTCCTTTCCTGTTTAAAACCAGACCAGAACCTATTTATCAAGCAAAAAAGAATATTTGGTAAAGCTTTTAAACTCCTCACCTGCTTTCAAAATACAGGTTGGCCATTCGGGATGATTTATAGAATCGGGGAAATGTTGGGTTTCCATACAAAATCCGCTTCTGCGATTGTATTCTGCTCCATTTTTGCCGGCCCTTTTGGTTGTTTTATTAGCTGTATAAAACTGCATACCGGGTTGATTGGTTGTAACTGTCATAACAATTCCGCTTTCCTTTGAACGAACAACAGCAGCAGGACTTTTGCTTAAAATAAAATTAGAATCATACCCACCGCATAATTTAACGGATGGATCATCACTTTCAATAAGCTCTCCTATTTTTCTTTCACTTAAAAAATCCATTGCTGTATTTTTTACCGAAACTATTTCGCCTGTAGGAAGGCAACCCGAATCGTTTATAGTAAAAGTTTCAGCATTCACAGTTAGCAAATGATCTAAAATATTACCGCATCCATTTAAATTAAAATACGAATGATTTGTGAGATTTAAAATAGTATCCTTATCCGATATAGCGTGATAAGAGAGGGTTAATTCTCCGTTTATGAAGGTGACGGTTACAGTCACATCTAGTTTGCCGGGGTAGCCTTCATCGCCATCGGGCGAGGTTATGCTGAATTCGATACCGTTTTCTACTTCTTTAGCATTCCAAACGTATCTATTAAATCCGAACTTACCACCATGAAGATGATTTTCACCATTATTCAGTGCCAATGAATACTGTGTGCCGTTTAAAACAAATTTGCCGCCACGAATACGATTTGCAAATCTTCCGACTACTGCACCAAAATAACCATCATTCTGCTCATATTCTTCCGCAGTATCGTAACCCAAAACAACATCGATAAAATTGTTGTTTTTGTCTAAAATCTTTAAAGTACGCAGAGTAACTCCGTAATCTAAAATCTCGGCTTCTGTACCGTCTTGGTTTGTTATTTTAAATGCAGTAACTTCTCTACCATCAGAAAGTTTACCAAAAAATCTTTTCGTAATGCTCATTTCTATCACACACCTATTTTTTATTTACGAACTCAATTTTGAAGGGCATATTTTCCCCTCTGCTTAAGGTTACAAATTAGATATTCCACAACCACAGAAATCATTATTTACAAAAATCAAGGTTCTAAAAAGGCTCTTCTCCCCTCATTACTATTAGGTAAAGAAAACGCGCAAACTGACAAAAAACAGCTATATCCAAAGGCTTAGACGTTTTCTAATAGGGATATAGAACCTTTATGGATGCATTTGGGAGGAGACATCCGTTAGGTTAGACATAAACCAATTTATATTTAAACCTTTATTAATGATAAAATTATCACTGAGTATATTAATAGATTAAATTATAGTCATACAATTTTTGTGTTTATAGTTACTAAACATCTCTTGCAAACAATACAAGGTTTAAAACCTATCAATATTATTCGCTGTAAAACTTTGCAAAAAGAAGATCGCTGTTCAGTTTTGCCGATTCCTTTAAAAGTGATTTAGATTTTTCAGCATTACCCATATATCCTTCACAAAGACCTAAAAGGTAACCAAATTGTGCCTTTCTTAGTCTTTCGGGGGCATCGGTAAAGGGAATAAAGAAGGGTGTTGTTGCAAAATATCCGCTATCCTTTGCGGTTATGGCATCATTCCATATACGAAGATATTTTGTCATAAGCTGAACGCCCTTTATATGCTCACCAAGGCGGTCATAAGATATGGCTTGATACCAAGGTAGCTCCTTAAGGTGCATATTGCTGAAATATTCAATCTTGGTGTTTGCAATGTAACGGTAGATTTTTTCTGCCGCCTCTTTTTGCCCAAGATTTTCAAGGCAAATAGCCTCAAAATATCTGCAAGGAATGTGTTTGCAGTGGTTCCAAATACCTGCACCTAAATTTTGCGGTAATACCTGTGCGGTGCGGAAAAGTTCAAGTGCCGATGCATAATCTTTTTCCTTTAATTTTTTCTGCGCAAGATTAAAGTTTGCAAAAATGTATTGGTCGGCAATGGCGTGTTCGCCACCCTCACAAGGAACAAAATCGTGGTTTAAAAGTACATCAAGTGCCTTTACGGGCATATCCGCCTGATTATAAGCCTTTGCGAGTTCGGTTAAAATATCGTCGCGGGTAATAGTACTGCGTCTGCCTTCTAAAAATTCTACCTTTTCGGCAGGATTTACAGAAAGCTTATCCATTAAAACAACCGTTTCGTAAATAAGCTCCTCGCTTGTGGGATTAAGTGAAACCGCCTTTTTCATCATTTCTAAGGGTTCTGCCTTTTTGCCGTCATAATTAAAATATAAAACGGCAAGATTGCGAAGAACGGTAACGTTGTTTGGCTGATTGTTTAAAACGGATTCAAAGCAGTCACGTGCCTCATTGATTCTGCGTTTTGAATAATAAAGATCACCCAAAAGCTCGGTTGCAGTAGTGCTTTCTTTTACTAGTTTAAGTGCCTTAAGTTCACCACTTCGGAAGGGGAAGGTGTTGCCAATTTCGGCATTTTCTGCAAGTTTTAAGTATTCGCTATTTTCTTCACCCATAAGAGTTTTAAGGTAGTTAAGGGTAAAATAAACCGTTTTTACCCCCTCTTCGGGACGGCTTTTTACAAGTGCTTCGAGAAGGTTATTTGCCCTTTTAAATTCGCCCATATCAATAAGGTCAAAGGCAATATCTAAAGCGGTTTGTGATGGGGAACTATCCATAATATCAAAAAATTCTGAAAGTTCAGTTTCTTCGGCGGCAAGGTAGCGCATAAAATGGTCTAATTTGTCGCTTTCAAGAGCCGATATTATTATATCCTCCGCCTCATTTTCCATATTAAGATTTTTAAGTGCAAGTACCTTAATAGCCATTGCAAGGCGGTTGTGAATGTTTCTTGAAAGGGCATTTTCGCTGTGCTCCAAAGCCTTTTCGTAATCCTTATTATAAATATCAAGGGATGCAATTCGGGTCATTGCGATATCATAGCTTGTACCACTCCAAGCCGCCTTGTAGTAGTAATTATAGGCATCCTCGCACCTTTCCATAGCCTCTAAAATAAGACCGCAAACAAAGTAAGCCTTGCCGCTTTCGGGGTGAGCATTTAAGAAGGTTAGGTTTTTAATAGCCTTTTTTATGTAGCTGTAGGCGGTTTCATAATCGTAAAGTCGGTAGCGGTAATCCGCCATAGCTATAAGGGAGGGGATGTGGTCGGGGTCGCGCCTTAATGCCTCTAACCAGTATGCGTCGGGGTAAACGGCAGGGTCGCGGTATTGCGCCACGTGAACACCTGCAAGGTACAGTTCCTGAACTGTTTTAAGCTTTTCGGCAGAGGGAGTATCCTCAATGGGGTCGGGCATTTTAAAATCGTCTACAGGCTCTTCTAGGTATTCAATAACCTTTTTGCCCTTTGCAGTAACCGTAATTTTAATGTATTCGCCAATCTCACCCAAATTAAATTCAAGGGGAGCTACGGGGTTTAAATCTGCGGTAGTGCTGAAAATTTGTTGATTATTTTCGGTAATGGTAATTTCGGCATTTTCAAAACATTTGGTGGTCTGAATTTTAAGTACACCGTTTTTGTTTTCTCTTTCTATGTTAACTGCGCCGTTAAGGTTAGCAAAGCAGGGTGTACCAATTTTTGAAATTGGGTACCAATATTGGGAAAATATTTTTGTTTCGTAAGGCTCAAGCCAGGCAAAATCGGGTTGATTATCAGAATAGGAACCCGCCATAAGCTCGGCATACTGACCGTCGGTATCGGTTAGGGCATTCTCCCAAGATTTTGAAAGTTGATTGTACGCCCAGGTGAACATTTTTTTGCCGGGGGAAAGGTGGTGGTTGCCAATATGCACAACGCCACATTCTTTTTCGTAATCGTAACCGCCAAAGAAATCGTATTTAGAGGCAGAGGCAAAGTAAGAGGTTGCCTCACGGGTGTTTTTGTGCCAGGAAATATCTCTTGGTTCGGGCATATCAATTCCGTTGAAAACGCAGTTACCCGCAATTGGGTAATTTGCACGGGATTTTAAATAATGGAAGTTAACGTAGGTTACGTCCTTGGGGAAGAAAATGCGGTATTTTTCGTGCACGGGTACAGCGGCATTTTCCCACCATAAAAATGAATGGCGAAGGGGCGTGCGATTGTAAAGCTTCATTCGGGTTTCAAAATATGATGAATCGGGGCGAAGCACAATGCCCACCATTCCCTTCATACGGTCAATGGGGTCGTGTTCCGAAAGCCAACAAACAACACTGCCGTCACTATTATATTCTACCGAATAATCGCAGGGCATAAATCCCGATGCTCTGTGGTGAAACGGCCAGTTAAACTCAACACCACCCGAAACCCAAGAGCCTAAAACACCTATAAGGGCGGGTTTAATAACGTGTTGCTTGTAAAAAAAGTCGTAGCCTGTGGTTTTGTCCTTTGCGGCGTAAACTCTACCGCCTATTTCGGGTAAAACGTAAAGGGAAATATATTCGTTTTCCATTCTAATAACGGTATATTCTTTATCAACTCTATTTTCTCTATCTACCTTTAGTACTATTTTGTTGGGGTATGGGCGTCCGCTGGAGCGTTGATGCACTCGGTTTTCGGCAAACATTGGCATTTGCTCTTTTTCGGGCTCTAAATAGGTTGGAATAGTTATTTTTTCAATTTCTACTATTGCGTTTTTCAAAATGAACACACCTTTTATTTTAGTTATTTAAATTTTATCACTTTTTAAAAAGTAATTGAGCTTTTTTTATTTGTGAGTCATCCGGTTGATTATCAGGCAAAGTGTTTTCCATTCCAAGCGCCATATATTTTGATTTGGCAAAATTATGATATGGCAATACTTTCACCTTTTTTACACAGGAAAATTCCTTTAAAAACAAAGATATTTTCTCCATCTCGCCATCATTCCAACCGGGAACAAAAGGAACTCTTATTTCGACCTGTTTATTTAGACTATCAAGAAATTTAAGATTTTCTAAAATAAGTTGATTTGACCGGCCTGTACACCGAATATGTACAGCTTCATCAACAGCCTTAATATCATACAAAAAAACATCTGTAAATTCTGCAACCTGTTCAAAGGCTGTTTTAGGCACAAAACCACAGGTATCAACAGCAGTATGAATCCCCTCTTTTTTTAAATTTTTAAGCACTTCAGCACAAAACTCCGACTGTAACAGACATTCACCACCGGAAAGTGTAACACCGCCACCACTAGTTTCGTAAAACAAACGATCCTCTAAAACTGCCTGCATAACCTCTTGTACTGAAACAGTTTTTCCGTACAACTTGAAAGCTTCTCCTTGACACTTTGTTAAGCAAGTCCCACACTGTGTGCAAGCATTTCTATCAAACAAATGCTCACCATTCACTATGCTGTTGGAATCGCACAAATGTACACATTGTCCGCAATGCATACATTTGTGTGAAAAATATGCAATTTGCGGTGCTGAAATAATACCTTCCGGATTATGACACCAAACGCAGGAAAGCGGACATCCCTTAAAAAACACGGTTGTACGAATACCATCCCCGTCATGAACCGCAAAACGCTTAATATCTGTAATTACACCTTGCATCAAATCACCCATTTTCTGCCTGTAGAATAAAGGCGTTTTGCTCATCTCTGCTAAGGTCTACAAAATAAACATTCCATCCACACAAGCGAATTTGCAGATTTTGATATCGCTCGGGATGCTGTTGAGCCTCACGAAGAATTGTTGGATTTAACACATTAAAATGAATTGATGCACCACCATTTTTCATAAATGCATAAAGTATTCCACGAAAAGCAATCATACCGTCATCATCGTGCACTGATGAATGATGTAAAACGACATCGGTTACACATCCATCTGATATATCATAGCTAGGTAATTTTAATGCACTTTGCAAAAATGCTGTAACCCCTTTTTTATCCATTCCTAAGGATGCGCAAATGTTTTTAGAAATTGGTTCGCTACTGTTTCTACCATCAGGAGTAGCAGCAGTTGCAAAACCGAAGTCAGTGCACCAATCCACAGAGAACATACCACAACGAAATACTCCGCCCCGACCGTTCGGACGTAGATTGATAAGCTCACTAAAAAACGAAGTTAAGTCAACTGCAAATTGGTCAACCTCTGACGAATTATTGCCATATTTATCACAGTTTTTCTTCACATAAAGCTGTATATCCTCTGCCTGCTGCCAATTATTTAACAAATCTTTTTTAAGTTCGTCAAAAGTGATTATTTTCTCTTCAAAAATAACCTTTTTAACCGCCGCACAGGAATCCACTAAGGTTGCAAGACCCAAGCCAACAATCGAGGTGTTGCCATACTTTGCGCCGCCACAATATAAATCCTTACCCTTAGTCACACTGCATTCATAGGTTGCTGACATAATTGGTGATGGACAAACAACAGAATAATGCCTTTCATATTCGGTAATAATTTCCATACAATTTTTGGTTAAAAAAGCAAGTTGAGATTTTACCGCTTGATAAAAATCATCATAGGTTTCAAAATCATCACCTGTCATAAGACCTACCTGCTCTTGCGTAATTGGGTCTATTCCGTTATTAAGAGCAAGTTCTACCGCCTTTGCCATATTCACACGACCGGCACAAGTAGCCGGAACCTCTGTTCCCTCTGCCGCCGGCTCATAGCATCCATAAACTGTAAGACGCGCAGCATCCTTTGGCTCTATGCCGATTCTTTCTAACGCAGCCTTTGCTACAGCGGTATTCACAAACACAAAACTATTTTTGCCGTTACGAATACTCTCCAACACTATATCAATCAATCGGGATGGTGTATTATTGTGATACATTATATGGATTTTAGGGTCATAAATATCCAACTCAAGATATTCTTCTAACAAAATGTAGGTAAAGTCAGAGGTTTGATCCTCTCCCGTAAAATCAGTACCGCCAATATAAAACGGCATATTAGCAATTACCTTCATAGCACTGATCTTCCAAAAGAAATATCGAATAATCTCGCGTTGTTCAGCCTCAGTAAAACGCTTCTCATCCAAATCCTTTTGAAAAAGTGGCTGATACAGATGGTCTAATCCACCAAGAGAACGAACCGTTGTCGCATCCAGATGCATTTGCACATTGTAAAAAAACAATGTTAACTGCATTGCTTGTGCCATAGTTTCAGGTGCAGAAACGGCAAGCTTTCGTAGATTATAAGCCATAAACAAATTATTTTTAGTTCCATTTTTTTCTGCAACTTCAGCCATACGAATAAGGCAATCAATCATAGCGCGGTAAACGGTTAAACATTGCTCATAAAAAGCCTCCGACTCAGGCGAAGTAGCTTTTATCTGCTGTTGTTCCAACCTATTAATTACACCAACGATACCATTTTGTATTAAAAAATCCCAATCCGGTGCAATATGTCCAAAATCCATAAGCGCATCGAATGAACCGGTTGCCGAAAAAAGGAGCTCGCGTTTAGCAAAATCTTGCGCTTGTACCGCTTTCAGCACAGACTGCTTACTTGCAAGATAGTTAATCATAAGATTATTATGATTAAGCTTATCTGCAAAAATTTCATTAGGATGAATATCAATTTGTGCATTTCTTAAAATATAAGCAATAGCATCCGCCTTTGCTTTTGCAACCGAAATCTGCTCACCCTCTTTTAAAATTGCTTCGACACGTGGTTTTAATGTGCGCGAAGCAATCCCCGAAGTCCAATTATCTTTTTGATATTGTGCTTTCAGTGTTTCTTTTACACTATTAAATTCATACAACACGATATTACCTTTTCCTTTCTATATAGTCAAGCAAGCTCAAAAACAGTTTAATCTTTCTTAGTAAGTCTTACGACCTTAGAAATTCCGCAACCATAAAAATCATTATTTGCGAAAATCAAGACTCTGATTTCTATTTGTTCATTTTCCTTTCCACTAAAACAAATAGTAATTTCATCTCCGTAACGATAACTTTCTTTTGCGTACATTTTTCCATTTATATAAACCTCGATTATATCACCCTTAATCGCAGGAAATGATAATACATATTCTCCGTCTCCCTTAGATAAAGTTTGTTTTGTGCGATAAATACGCCAACCATTATTGAAAAAGCGTTGCCAATCCTTTGGCGGCACAATAAACGGAGTAAAAGAATTCATATCATCATCGGTTATAATCATAAGTGGATCGGGTCTAGACTCAAAAGTTTTTGAAACAGTAAATCCACCTATGCTAGTTCCTTGAACACTAGGCATGTAGTTTGGTTTTTGTACTTTTATGACGGGGATTTCAATTTCTGCTGATTCAAGGTTTTTACTTTGGGCTCTGACTTTGATATATTCAGCACCCTCATTTGCACTGATAACCGACTGGCAAAGACCGTGATATGCAAACCTATAGGGCTTTGTATCATCCTCGTGGCTGTTAGGATTACCGTTACCTGTACCCTTTACAAAGCCATCGCCAACAACTTCAAAGGTGATTTGATTATTAGCATCAGGTACTAAGATACCATTTTCATCAACAATAGCAGCATTAACTAAAACAGTATCCTGACCGCTATTGTTAATAGTTTCGTCACTAAGGGATAATTTAATTTCATAAGGTGATTTAGCTGTTATTTGCCTATCCTCAACAACAAAAACACCATTATTATACGCCTTTGCAACAATTTCACCATTTACAAAATCGACCATCCATTCAGGTGGATCGCAAACATCTGCCGTTTTTTTGCCTAAAGATTTTCCGTTTAAAAAAAGTTCTACCTCTTGGCAGTTTGTTACTGCAACAACACGAACAGCCTCGCCTTTTTTCCAATTCCAATGGGGTAGTAAATGCACCATTGGTTCGCTTGTAAAGCAGGCCTTATTATAATAAAAAGAATCCTTTGCAAAACCGCAGGTATCTAAAATTCCAAACTGTGATGAAACAGACGGCCATTCAAATGGGGTAGGTTCACCTCTATAATCAAAACCGGTCCATACAAAAAAGCCTGAAAAATATTCTCTTCCCCTCGCAAATCTCCATATTTCGCGAACGGTAGTGCCTGCTACTGTAGTTTCTTCATCATAATTGCTTAATACATGCTCTACATCTTTATCACTTTTGTAACATCCGCGCGTGGTTGTTGCACTGTTATTTTCAGAACCAATTATAGCCATATTTGGATATCTTTTGTGGGCTATATCAGCTTGTGGTAAAAAATAATTCAACCCCGCAATATCCATAATGTGAGCACTGCCCTCTAATTCGCCGTTAATGCCGCCGGTAATAAATCTGGAATCATCTAAATCCAAAACACATTGCTTCATTCTTTTGAAAATTCTAGCACCCTCAACAGAGCTTTGTAAAGGTTCTTCATTAAACATAGACCAAAACACAATTGACGGGTGGTTTCTGTCTCTGCGCACCATATTTTCAACCTGCCACAATGTCTCAGGGTCACATTGAAAATGACGGTTTTCATCCATAACCAACATACCAAGCTCGTCACATGCATCAAGTATTTCTCTTGCATGTAAATTATGTGCAGTACGATAAGCGTTTGAACCCATTTCCTTAAGACGCTTTATACGCCATTTATGCAACGAATCAGACAAGGCAACACCGACACCGGCATGGTCTTGATGGTTACAAGTGCCCTTGATAAACACTTTTTTACCATTAAGGGAAAAACCGTTATCGGGACAAGCGCTTATTGTGCGGAAGCCGATTCTCTCTGTCTGTGTGTCTAATTCAGTATCCCCTTGCCATAGTGATACTTTTACGCTATATAGATTAGGATTATCAATATCCCACCTATCAGGATTTTCCACTTCCATACCAAACTCTGAAAATTTTGTAATACCTGTATCAACAGATACTACATCGGTTTTACAGTCACAAATCTTTTCTCCTTTGTACAAAACCTCTGCAGTTGCATAAACCAAAGCATTTTCATATCCCTTATTTTCCACTTCAAAAGAGAGTTCAACAAACCAATCGTTTGCTGTTTTTTGCTTAAGTACAGGCTTTGCAAAAAAGCTGTTATGAGCAATATGAATCAGCTCTTTTTCAAAAAGCTTTACATGACGATAAATGCCTGCACCTTCATACCACCAACCTTCATAACTGTCACCATTGATATGAACTGCCAAAACATTTAATCGCTCATCATTATAAACATAATCGGTAATATCAAAATTGTACTCACAGTAAGAACTTTTTGTCTCACCAATTAGGAAGTCGTTAAAATATATTTCCGCCTTACCTGCAATGCCCTCAAAAATCAAATTATAGGCTTTGCCCTTTGATTTGGGATCTAACAGAAATGTTTTTCTGTACCAAGCGTCACTGTGATTATGGTAGCCTTGCGGTTTAATATTATTTTTGTCATAACCAATACCGACATAATAATCATGAGGAACATTTACCTTTTCCCAATCATTATCAGCGTATTCTTTTCCTGCGATACCGGACATAATTCCACTTTTATTAGAAATATAAATATCCGAATGGTCCTTGACAATCTTTTTTTCCTCATTGACTAATCGAAATCGCCAATCAAGATCCATATTATATACTGTTGTACTCATAATCTCACCTTTATGCTTTTAATATTCAACTATTTTTCCTCGATTTCAATGGCAAAGCAATCATAAACCGTATCAAAGAAAGCGGGTTTATTTGATGTGATAATTCCAATATTCATAAGTCCGTCGCCGGTGGTATCGGGATAAGAATCTATAAATTTTGAGTCAACAAATTTTACCGAATACATTTTATCAGAATCGAGTCCCTTAGGCATTATGGGAACTAATATTGGCCTGAAACCGATATTATTTGCATAAACAAATATAACCGATTTCTTCTTATCCTTACTTACATACTGAAAAGCTACAAAATTAGAATCGGTATTAAAAGCAGAATTAAGCACGTACATATCGCCAAGCTGTACCGTTTCACGGATTTTTTTGTAGTAGTCAATATAACCTTTTAGTTCTTTCTTCTCTTCATCGCTTAAACGTCGAAGGTCATAACCAATGGCTAATGAACCGTTAAAAGCAGTATATGCCATACGCTTCATAGTTTCACTTCTGCCGTTTAATACAGCGTTTGGAGTGTGGTGAAAATGACAACCACCACCCGCCATTTTTGCAAGATTTATTTTTGTAAAGCCTTCGTGCAATTGCAAAATATCAATGGCATCTTGGTTATCGCTTCGGTTTACTCTACCACACCACAGATTTGTGCCCAGATCAGCTCTGAGTCCGCCCGATGCACAGTTTTCAATCAAAACGTGTGGGTATTTTTCGTTTATAAAGCGTAACAAACGCACAAAATTTTGAACATATTTTATATAAATACTTTTTTGTTCTTTTATCTCTATCTCAGGCCAACCTGCCTGGGAAAAATAGCGGTTCATATCCCATTTTAAAAGTTCAATATTGGCAGAGGATAAAAGCTTATCCAACCAATTTTTTGTAAACTCAAAAACATCTTCTCTTGCAAGATTAAGAGTAAGTTGATTTTTCCTCTCCTCGCGCTGACGGGTAGGATAGTTCATTATCCAATCGGGATGCTCGCGGTAAAGGTCACTATTGGGATTTATCATCTCGGGCTCAACCCAAATACCAAATTTAATGCCAAGAGAATTTATATGCTCCACAACCGGCTTTAAACCGTTTGGAAATTTCTTAGGGTCGGGCACCCAATCCCCAAGACCTGCATTAAAGGTGTTTCTGCCTTTAAACCAACCATCATCAATCACAAGCATTTCTACGCCGAGTTCTTTAAAATGCTCTGCCTGAGCGATAATAAGTTCCTCACTTATATCATACTCAAAGGTTGACCATGCGTTATATAAAACCGGCATAACTTGATTTACAAAGGCTGTTTTATTAGTTTTTCTTTGATAATCGTGAAGTTGACGGTTTGCGGTGCCAAAGCCATTGGCAACAAAACCGCCTGTAAAAATCGGTGTTTCAAAGTTTTCGCCACCCTTTAAAATCAAATCACAATCAAAATTCGATATACCGCCTGTTACCTTAACAATACGGTTTGTATCCTTAAATATATGCATCTGCCAATTGCCACTCCACTGTAAAGTGCCAAACCACACATTGCCGCTATGTTCGGTTGCAGAATAATCATCTATTGCAAAATATGGAGCATACTCTGCAGCTGAAATCCCTGCCCTGCTCTCCAAGGTTATGATGCTATCTATAGGGGCAGTTTTGATTTCACCTTCATGACCCCATGCGCTACGCATAAAGGTAAGCCTTTGTTTTTCGGAATATGGCATAATCCACTGGGCGGAATAGAATGTATTTAGGGTAATTTCTTCTTCGCCTTGATTTTCAATAACAGTGTATCTGTCAATTATGTCCAAACCATTATAAATTTTATAAACAAGGCTTACTTTAAGAGGGTAAACTTCGTCTTTAAGGATTATTATAAGTGTGTTATTATCTTCACTTATTTCATAACCCTCATATTTAAGTACAGTGTCACGCACACCGTCAGGGAATGTAACCTTCAGGCTTTCATTATCATAGAACTTGCCTCCAAAGGCTGAATATTCCTCCTTCTGACGCCACATTGTTGAACGGGTGCTTTGTAAGCTCATAACCTGCATACCAAGAGGAATATCATTATGATTTTTTAATTTTTTACCCCAATACGCATTGTTAACATATCCGTTTTTTACGTCAAAAGCGTATGTAGTGTTCTCAGTATCTATAACAAAAAAGGGTATATCATATTCATTGCCGTAAAAATCAGATTTTTTTAAATAATAATTTATAGACATAACTATCACCTTCAAAATAAATATATCAGATTTCGGCTTTATTTTCAATAAAGGTTGCACAGGCAGAATTTTTCTGCCTGTGCTTTTGAGGAGAAATATATTTTAAAAGACATAATCAGAAAATAATCATTCGTCCTTATACACCTTTAACAAAGTGAATTTTTAAATTAAGTTCTCTGCTTTAAATAACTCTAACTCTATTTTAATACCATCTTTAATAGAAGTAAAATCTTCAGATTTAAGTCCTGTTGCTTTAAGTATTTCAGTATTATCTATTGCTCGATCAAAAAGCCTGTCATAGATTAACGGATAAATATCATAATGTACGTTTTCTTTAAGATATTTATCTAAACTAACCCATTTAAATTTAGCGCCAACAAGTTCGCTGTAAATTTCTGCAACTTCGCTCCACTTTAAATTTTGTGCTGAAGAAACTGTAAACGCTTTCCCAAAAACATTTTCTTTAAAAAGCAAATTAGCAATAAGTTTTCCTGAATTACCTGCCCAATCAAGACCTGCGGTAAGATTTTTTGCATCGATTGGCAAGGGGATTATCTCACCGTTTTTAGTCTTAGTTAAAACACTATGTTTATAGTGAGTCACTAGGTCGAAACGCTTTTTTGAAAAAGAGATTACCGGACGAACCACAGTCCAGTTTTCACCAATACATTCAGAATTTAAATATCTTTCTAATTTGGTTTTTGAAACAGCGTATTTTTCAGTTTTCATAAATTCATCATCTTTTAAAACATCTAAAAGCATTGGTGAATCCTCTGTTATTGGATGTTTTTCGTCTGCATACACACGATAAGACGACAAAACAATAAGGTGTGACGTGTGTTTGATAAGTAACTTATGTACGGGCGGATAATCATCAACCTCAGGATAGTGAATAAAGTTAACTATTCCATCATAATGCTTATTCTTCAAAAATTCCTCAAGATATTCCAAAGTGACATTTTCTTTGAAAAATTTCAAGTTTTCATCAGTAGAAACATTATCTTCAAGGCAAATAACATCTACAAAAACACCTTGGTTCAATAATTCTTTGCCGGTATAGGTGCCAAGTGTACCACCGCCGCCAATTAGTAGGACAGATTTATTCGACATTCTTAAAACACTCCACAACTTTTAAGCAAAATTTTGTATAGTTCCAATTCATAATCGAGGGTATAGGGATTTTCAACCTCACCACGAACGTATTTTGCAAAGCTACTCATCATATCATCGTATCGGTCAAAAAGGGTGCTTTTGCTACAGTCACCATTATCAGTCCAATTATTTGAATAATATTCATTCTTTTGAGTATACATTAATTCTCCAATTTCATATCTTTCAAGAGGTTTAAGTTCTATTGTTCCTTTTGTGCCCGAAACAACTAATTGACGACGTGCGAAACCTCCAAGTTCCGTTGCGTTTGATTTAGCGAAGGAAACGCCGTTTTCATACTCAAAAACAACCATTCCAAAATCACGAACACCACTAACTTCAAACTCAGTGCATTTATTAATTGGTATAATCTTTTTAGGTGTTCCTTGAATGGTATAAATAATATCCACCAAATGACATCCAAGCCAAAAGGTCATACCGCCCGGTAAATCTTTAAGCCACTCTCTCATTTTGGGAAGATGTGAGCAATTCATCTGTGCTTCTACACTAATAATTTCGCCTAAATCACCATTTTTAACTTTTTTAATAAGCTCCAAAACAAAAGGATTGTATCTGTACATATAACCAACATGAAATACTTTGCCCTTTTCTTTCATAACAGAAACCAATTCTTCAAAATCTGTAAGTAATAACCCACCAGGTTTTTCCATGTGAATATGCTTCCCTGCTTTCGCTGCCAATAGAGCATATTTTGTTAAATATATTTCATCCGTTTCAATAGTCACAGCTTCGATTTCTGGATCATTTAAAACCTCATCAAGTGAAAGTTCGGAAAAACCATCTAAAACATTTAATTTATGTGGGATTCTTTCACGTTCATTTTCGGGCAAAACATATCCTACCACTTCAAATAAATCCTTTTGCTTTGCAATTGAAGAAAAAATTTGATTTGAATGACTATGTTCATTTATGCCGATTTGAGCAATTTTGA
>SVPL01000053.1 GCA_015065925.1 Oscillospiraceae bacterium | reverse complement strand
TAGCAAAGGTTGATATAGAAGAAAAACAAATTATTTCAAAAAAGATTTACCGTAGAAAAAAAGTGTAAACAATCGTCCCGAACAAACTGTAAATAATCCGTACTTGACAACGCTGGCCGTTCCCTACATCTGTTTAATACAATCTCATCTTCAAATTTCAATTTATCGGTTTATTTATCTAGCGTCTAGCATCTAATATCTAGCATCTAGTATATACGCCCTGAATTTTCAGCATTTCTTCGGTTAACTCGCCGTTTTTGTAAAGGTTTAAATTGGGTATTATCCGCATACCCTTTCCGCCGCCGAGTCTACCTTCTACAAGAACAAGCCACGGTTCGCTTCCCTCACATTTACAAACCAAGCGGAGTTTTTTGGGTTCCAACTTATACTCGGTCATTAGCGAAATTATTTCTGAAAGTCTTTCGGGTCGTTGACATATTGCAAACCTACCGCCAAATTTTAAAAGTCCCGCCGCGGCAGATATAACATCCTTTAGTTCGCAAGCCGTTTCGTGCCTAGCCTTTTTATCGGCGGCACTTTCACTTATTATTCCCGCACCCGCCGCTTTGTAAGGCGGATTGCAGGTGACTAAGGTGTACTCACCCTTTTTAAGCAATTCGAAAGGATCTTTTATATCTCCTTCAAAGAAAGTCAAATTATCGGGATTGCCATTTTTAATTTTTGAAGCATTGGCAAGTGCTACCCCTTCGGGAGAAATTTCAAGCCCCGTTGCCGATGCTACTGCCCTATCGCGAAGCCACAAAAAGGGTATAATTCCACAGCCTGTGCCTAAATCCACCGCCTTGTCACTTCTTTTAGGGTTTGCAAAATGGCTTAAAAGCACGGCATCGGTTCCAAAGGTATGGTTTTTGGAAACAAAAATTTCTATTCCGTTCCCAAGGGGCTCTAGCGAAATATTTTCGCCAAAACCGCTTAAAATATCCTCAGCTTTTATTATGCTCTGCGCCATTTTACACCTGAGGCAGAATCCTCTAAAATAATGCCCTTTTCCTTAAGCTCATCACGAATACGGTCGGCAGTTGCAAAATCCTTATTTTTTCTAGCCTCGGTACGCTGTTCAATCAAGGCTTCAATATCGGCATCTAAAAGTTCTTCCTCGCGAACATAAACAAGTCCCAAAACCTCGGTCAACTCATTGAACAAATCGAGTGCCGCCTGAACTGTATTTTTGGCAGGATTTTCAGCAAGCATAATATTAATATCCTTAACCAAATTAAAGATTGCAGCCAAAGCATCGGCGGTGTTAAGGTCATCATCCATAGCGGTGATAAATTCATTTTTTCTAGCCTCTAAGAAATCGGGAGCCTCACCGCCGTCATTAGCGTTTTTAAGGGCGAAATTCATATTATCAAGGCAGGTATAAAGGCGCTCTAAAGCATTTTTAGACTGATTTAAAATATCCACACTATAGTTAATGGGACTGCGATAATGGGAAGAAATCATAATATAACGGATGGGCTCATAGCCGAATTTTTCTGCTACCTCGCGCACGGTGAAGAAGTTGCCTAAAGATTTGGACATTTTACGGTTATCTACATTTATGTAGCCGTTGTGCATCCAGAACTTGGCGAAGGTACAACCGTTTGCGCACTCGGATTGTGCAATTTCGTTTTCGTGATGGGGGAATATTAAATCCTGACCGCCGCAATGGATATCAATGGTTTTACCCAAAAATCTGCCTGCCATTGCAGAACATTCAATATGCCAACCCGGACGGCCCTTGCCAAATGGGGACTCCCAATAAGGTTCGCCCTCCTTAGCGCCCTTCCAAAGACAGAAATCCATAGGATTTTCCTTAAAATCGGCTGCATCTACTCGCTCGCTTGCACCTGCCAAAAGCTCCTCTAAGGGCTGATGAGAGAGCTTACCGTACTCACCAAATTTGGTTGCGCGAAAATAAACATCCCCCTCCGCTTTGTAGGCATAGCCCTTTTCCATAAGGGTGCTTATGATGTCGATAATTGCGTCGATATTCTCGGTCGCCTTGGGATGAGTTGTTGCCTCACGCACATTAAGACCTTTAGCATCTACCCAAAATTCTTCAATATATCTTTTAGCCACCTCGGGCACGGTGATGCCCTCCTCGTTGGCTTTTTTGATTAATTTATCATCAATATCGGTAAAGTTTTGAACAAAGTTCACCTTGTTTCCGCGGTACTCTAAATATCGGCGAAGTACATCAAAAACGCAAAGAGGACGGGCGTTACCGATGTGGATGAAATTGTAAACTGTGGGGCCGCAAGCATAGATTTTATATTCCTTGCCATCGGCAGGGGTGAGCTCTTGTTTTGAACGAGTCATTGTGTTAAATATTTTCATTTTATTTTCCTCCATATATTTAGTTTATAGTTTATTTATCGCAAGACGGACACTTAATGTCAAGAGGTGGCAGCTCTTTAAGCTTATCGGGTGCCACTTCATTTAAGGCTTTTTCAAGCTGACGAACTCTGCAATCCAGTCGGCAAAGCTGTTCGGCAACGGGGTCGGGAATGTGTATCTGGTCAAGAGGTGCAACCTTGGCTCCGTTACGACGGACAATTCTTGCAGGAACACCTGCGGCGGTACAATCGGGCGGTACCTCCTCCAATACAATCGCGCCCGACGCAATTCGGGAATTATCCCCCACCTTAAAGGGACCAAGCACCTTAGCGCCTGAGCTTACCATAACATTATTGCCGAGGGTTGGATGTCGTTTTCCCACATCCTTACCTGTACCGCCAAGGGTTACACCTTGATAAATAAGGCAATCATCACCTATTTCAGCCGTTTCACCAATAACAACACCCATACCGTGGTCAATAACCAGCCTTCTGCCGATTGTGGCACCGGGATGAATTTCAATACCCGTTTTTCTAACCGCTTTTTGGGAGATGGCGCGAGCAATAAATTTCATATTATGGCGATAAAACCAATTGGCTCTGCGATACATACGAATTGCCTTGACGCCGGGATACAAAAAGAATATTTCTATTGGATTTCTGGCGGCGGGATCACGCTCCATAACCGCCTTTATATCCTCTCTGGTTCGTTTGAACATAAATAAAATCACCTCTAACCTTGCTAATTTTTTTATAAATACAATGAACTTGAATAAATTGATTAGAATAAAAAAGCCTCCCATAGCAGATATTGCTACAGGAGGCGGTAAATTTTACCTCGGTTCCACTCCGATTTTTACTTTAAGGAAATTCAGTTCCTTTAACCTATAACGGGGTCTACCGCAGACGAATACTAAGAAAGCATTTCTTTTCCTCGCCCGTGCTGATGGGTGCATTTCACATTCTCTTTACCGACAAGCCCTCGCAGTCTATGAGGCTTGCTCCCTGACAGAAAGAGGGAATGTTACTTCTCCCACTAAACGCATTTAAACCATTTATATTATTATACCCAAAAACTTTAAATTTGTCTACTATTATTTTTTAGGATCAATAAAATCTTTATTTTGAATTACATAAATTATGCCTGAAATTACCGTAAATATTGCCGAAATCCAAAGCAAAATATTGGTAATAATATCAACGGTACAAACCAAAATGTTTGTATCCATATACTCGAAAAAGGTTAATAAATATTTTCCTGCAATGGCAACAATTATTGCAATCATTTGACTTACGGTTTTGAGTTTTCCCCAAATATTGGCGGCTATAACATTGCCTTTACCTGCCGAAACAAGGCGAAGGGAGGTAATTAAAAACTCCCTTATAAGCACAATAAAGGTAATCCAAGTGATGCCAATGCCTATACCTAAATGTATAAAGCCCAAAAATGCTGAGGTGGTAAGCATTTTATCGGCAAGGGGATCTAAAAATTTACCAAAATCGGTAACAAGACCGCATTTTCTTGCCATATTTCCGTCGATATAATCGGTTAGACTTGCCACAATAAAAATTACAAGTGCAACAAGATAATGATGGGGAAAGGGTATTAAAAGTGCCGCTAAAAAAAACGGAGTCATAATTAAACGGGCAACTGTTAATTTGTTTGGTAAATTCATTATTCAGCCTCCTCAATTTCGCCTAAAAGGTCATATTCAATAACATCGTTAATTAAAACCTTAACAAAAGAGCCTACCGCCAAATTTTGATTTGACATAAAGAAAACCTTACCGTCAATATCGGGGGCATCGGCTTCGCTTCTTCCGTAAAAACATTTAATATAGGAATCATAGCCCTCTACCAAAACCTCCACCGTACTGCCGATTTTTTGCTGATTTTTCTCCTCGGCAATGGTCATTTGGTCGTTCATAATATTTTCGCTTCTGTCCTGCCTTATTTGAGGGTCTATCTGATTTTCAAATTCCGCGGCGGGAGTGCCCTCCTCCTCTGAATAGGCAAAGCAACCAAGCCTATCAAATCTAACCCTGTTAACAAACTCGGCAAGGGTGGTAAAATCCTCATCACTTTCTCCGGGGAAACCTGTAATAAGAGAGGTTCTAAGAGTAATATTTGGTATCTTTTCTCTGATTTTTTGAATAAGTGCCTCTATTTCAGCCCCTGTGCCTCTACGGTTCATTTTCTTGAGAATTTCGTCACTTGCGTGCTGAATGGGAATATCGAGATAAGGTACAAGCTTTTCCTCAGTTGCAATAAGGTCTAAAAGCTCATCGGTGATTTTATCGGGATAGGTATAAAGGGTTCTTATCCAATGGATACCCTCAATTTTTACAAGCTCCTTCAAAAGTTCACACAAAGAAGGCTTTCCGTAAATATCTATACCATAATTTGTGGTATCCTGCGCAACTACAATAAGCTCCCTTACGCCACTTTCGGCGAGCTTTTTAGCCTCTGCCACGCAGTCCTCAATGGATAAACTGCGGAAATTCCCCCTAATATCGGGGATTGCACAGTAGGAGCAACGATTGTTACAGCCCTCTGCAACCTTTAAATAGGCTGTGTAAAACGGGGTGGTTAAAATTCTGTTACCCGTTAGTGGAAGACAGTTTTTTTCTGCCGAATAAACTTCTTTTTTGCCTTCAAGAGTTTGGTTTACAATATCAACAATTTTTGTATTTGCGCCAATTGATACAACCGAGTCTACCTCGGGAATTTCGGTTAAAATTTGGTCTTTATATCGCTCGGCAAGGCATCCCGTAACAATTAACGCCTTGAGCTCACCGCTTTGCTTATACTCTGACACCTCAATAATATTTTCAATGGCTTCGGCTTTTGCAGACTCAATAAACCCGCAGGTGTTAACAATAATAACCTCGGCTTTTGCTTCCTCATTTGTTATTTCAAAACCAGCAGCTTTAAGATTAGCCAACATTCTTTCGGCATCCACCTGATTTTTAGGACAACCGAGAGATACCATTCCTACTTTATGCGACATTAAAAAATCTCCTCTTCAAAGCAACCCTTTTGGCAATATTCCATTGCTTTTTTTATATCCTCGGACGAAAAACCGCGACGCATTAAGGCGGTGAAGGTTTTTTGTCGGTCGTTTGGATTTGAAAGTTTATTTATGTATTTTGATTTTATGAGCTTCAGAGCACACTCAAAATCAGTATTATTTGTTTCCTCGGTATTTAAAAGGGAGTCGGATATCTCCTTTGAAATACCATTTTGAAAAAGTTTTTCCGCAATCTGCCGTTTTGACATATTTTTAGCCTTGCATTTTAAAGCAAGGGCGGCGGCAAATTTTTCATCATTAATAAAGCCCTTTTTTTGCATTTGCGCCACGGCAAAGGCGGCGGCTTCTTTTGTGTAGACCTTAAGTAGCTTATTATAAAGCCCCTTTTCGGAGTAATCCTGCCCTGACAAAAGCCATACTGCCCGTTCCTTCGCCCTATAACATTCACTGACAAAAATCAGCTGTTTAACATCGGCGTCGCTTAAAACTGCGCCCTTTGCTATATCACATCTTGCGGCTATTACCTTATCTATAAGGATTTTTTCGCCCTCATACTCAGCCCCTAAAATCCCCGCTTCGGGTGGCGGTGAAAGGGTGACTGCCACTCTATGCTTACGCCTCGGGGCAACATCAACAACCGTCATTAGTCGTCAACCGCAACATCTATGCTAATTCTGCTCCCCGCTTTTTTCTCCTCAGGGATAACCGTTTCTGCTGTATCGGGAACTATTGCATCGGATGTATCGGCATCAGCATTGGTACCCTTTGAAAGAAGGGCATCCATAACCTTGGTATAAACATCCTCAAAAATCTCGGGATTTTCTGTTAAATAGGTTTTGGCGTTATCGCGTCCCTGAGCCATTCTGAGTTCGCCGTAATAGAACCACGCTCCCGACCTTTTAATAATTCCAAGCTCGGTTGCCAAATCAATAAGCTCACCCTCTTTTGAAATTCCCTTGCCGTACATAATATCAAATTCGGCAGTTTTGAAGGGAGGAGCCACCTTATTTTTAACAATTTTAACCTTGGTGTGAGAACCAATAATTTCAGAGCCATTTTTAATTGCCTCTGCTTTGCGAATGTCAAGACGCACACTGGCGTAGAATTTAAGGGCGCGACCACCTGTTGTGGTTTCGTTAGAACCGTAAAACACGCCGATTTTCTCTCTAAGCTGATTTATGAATATAGCGACGCAGTTATATTTGGAGATTGCGCCTGCCAATTTACGAAGTGCCTGAGACATAAGTCTTGCCTGAACACCAACCATAGAGTCGCCCATTTCACCCTCAATTTCTGCCTTGGGCACCAAAGCGGCAACAGAGTCAATAACAATAATATCAATTGCACCTGAACGCACAAGGGCTTCGGTAATTTCTAAAGCCTGTTCACCTGTATCGGGCTGAGAAACCAAAAGCTGATTAATATCCACACCCAAATTTGCGGCATAAATAGGATCTAAAGCGTGTTCAACATCAATAAAGGCTGCCTGACCGCCTGCTTTTTGCGCCTCGGCAACAGCATGGAGAGCCAAGGTGGTTTTACCCGATGACTCGGGACCGTACATTTCTACAATTCTTCCCTTTGGAAGACCACCTATACCAAGGGCAACATCAAGAGTAATGGAGCCTGTAGAAATATGCTCCACATTCATACCTACATTTTCGCCAAGGCGCATAACTGTGCCTTTTCCGTAGGTTTTTTCTAACTGCTCAAGGGCGGTTTTAAGCGCCTTTTCTTTATCAGAATTGGGTTCTGCAATTGTTTTCTTCTTATCTGCCATTTTATATACATCCTTTCGAATAATTTACTTATTTAAAACTGCCGAAACTACGCGGTCATTTCCTCCAAGGTCTTTAAAGACCTCTATCTGCTCAAACCCCGCCGACTCAAACAAGGCTTTAACATCATCTGCCTGTTTATAGCCGATTTCAACAAACATCTTTCCGCCTATTTTAAGAAAATCCTTTGCTTTACTACAAAGAAAACGGTAAAATTTAAGTCCGTCATTACCGCCAAAAAGGGCGGCAGTAGGCTCCTTTTTAACCTCTTTTTGAAGGTGAAGCATTTCATTCCAGGTTATGTAAGGCGGATTGCAAATAACAATATCTGCAGGGTTTTGGGGCTTCCATTTAAAAATATCGGCTCGAACCGAACTGACCTTTACGCCATTAAGCTGAGCGTTTTCTTTTAAATAGCTGAAGGCTTTGCGGCTTTTTTCCACAAGGGTGACCTTAGCATTACTGCAATTTTTGGCTACTGCAATACCAAGGGCTCCGCTACCCGAGCATAAATCCAAAAGGCTTATTATTTCCTCCCTAGAAGATATTTCTTCTATAACAAGGTCTACCAAAAGTTCACTATCAGCCCTTGGAATAAGCACACCCTTGCCCACCTTAAAGGGAAGGGAATAAAACTCCCATTCGCCCAAAATATATTGTAAGGGTACGCCTTTTTTACGCTTTGATATGCATTTTTTTATAATTTTTTGTTCACCTGCAGAGAGATTTTCATTTTGCTTATAGAGTAATCCCGACCTATCTAAATCGGTGGCAAAAACAATAATTTCATTAGCCTCAAAGGCGGAACAATCACTTATATTATCCAACTGAGCTATAATTAGCTCTTTTTGCTCTTTTAATGTCATAGCGCTACTGTAAATCGGGACAACAGCCGTCGCCTGTAATTTTTTCGGGATCCTCGGGCAAAACTGCTTCAATAGCGGCGATTGCAATTTCTATCATATCATCCTCAGGCTCTTTAGTGGTGAGTCTTTGAACCCACATTCCCGGTGCGGAGATTATACGGGTAATTATATTGTTGTGCTTACCGCAAAACTTAATAAGCTCATAACCAATTCCGCAAATAAGGGGCACCATAAGGATTTTAATTGCCACCCAAATGTAGGAAAGCTTAGTAACATCGGGAAAAATTGTTACAATAAGAAGATTTATAAGTATTCCCACAACCAGCATAAGTATCATAAAGGATGTACCGCAACGGGGATGAAAGCGGCTTTGCTTTTTAACATTTTCCACCGTCAGAGGCAGTTCATTCTCTAAGCAAAAAATAGTTTTATGCTCGGCTCCGTGATACATAAACACCCGTTTAATATCCTTAGTCAGGGAGGTTAAAGCAACATAACCAACAAATATGGAAATTTTCAAAACACCTTCAATAAGGGGACGGAACTTATCAGAAATAAGTCCACCCGAAAGACTGTTTAATCCGTTAAAAATGGCAGTTGGAAGCCACATAAACAGCACCAAAGCAAGCACAACACCCAAAACGACGCCTAAAACCATAATTATGGAGATAAGCACAGAAGAAGCCTTTTTATCCTCAGTAGATTGATTTTCTTCTTCCAAAGCCATTTTTTCGGCTTCGTCGGGAGTGAGTTTGCCCTTTGCGACCAACTTTTGACGCTTTTTTTCCGCTTTAATGCGTTTTTTCTCCTGCTCCTCTGCCTCCTCCAAATCGGTCATACCCGATTTTTCAGCCGAAAGCATAAGAGTTTTATAGCCTAAAATCATAGACTCTATAAAATTAACCACACCCCTGAGTATTGGCCAACCAAGGAATGGGAGTTTATCCTTAATGTGCTTTTCCTCAATATACTCAATGTCAATGCTTTTATCAGGCGTGCGTACCGCCATTGCGGTTTTTTCGGGGCTTTTCATCATAATACCCTCGATTAAAGCCTGACCGCCTATACTAACCTTTTTCATTTAAAACTAACCTCTTTACTGTGTAGGATTTGAATTTTCTTCGGAATTTTCAGGTGGAAAATCCACCGCTTCATTCTCATTTTCAATATTTTCAACATTATCGGCGATGGGAAGCACCACCGTAACGGTAGTGCCAACCCCTTCTTTGCTTTCTACAAATAAGAGTCCGTTGTGTTGTTTTATTATTTCATCGGCAACGGCAAGACCAATGCCCGAACCGCGTACCGTAGTATTTGATTTAAAAAACTTTTCTTTAACCCTATCAATATCCTGTTCGGGGATACCCACTCCCGTATCCGAAACACGGATATGAACACAATGCTCCTCCTCGTGGCAATCAATAAGCACACTGCCGCCATCGTTGGAATATTTAACGGCATTATCAATAATATTTATAAACACCTGCTTAAGTCTGGCGGGGTCGCCCATAACATTATCCGACTCATTAGCGCAAACAAAATCCATTTTAATGTTATGCTGTTTTGCAACCTCCATATACATATCAGCCGCCTCACGGAGGGAGGGAACGATATTTATAAGTCGCATTTTTACAGAAAGTCTACCCGATTGCATACGGGAGAAGTCTAAAAGGTCTTCCACCAAACCTGAGAGCCTATCGGCTTCTGAAAGAATTACATCAATACCCTTTGAAACAAGCTCGTCATCATACCCTAAAGACATTTTCGCCGTTTCACCCCATCCGCGAATGGCGGTGAGAGGAGTACGAAGCTCGTGAGAAACAGAAGAAATAAAACTGTTTTTTACATTTTCTGCCTGAGTAAGTTCACTTGCCATATAGTTAATGGCGTCACAAAGCTCGCCTATTTCGTCATCCTTTTTTTCAACCTCTAAACGAGATTTAAAGTCACCCATTGCCATTTTTCGGGCAACACCCGAAACCTCACGCACAGGCCGAACAATGGATTTTATAAAGTAAAGACCTGTCATAGCCGTTATAAGGATTATGCCAATTCCAATAATAACACAAAGTGCGATTATCCAAATAATATGCTCATTTACGCTATCAAGAGAAATCAGCCACCTTATGGCACCGTTAGAGCCATCACCGTAATCACCCAAAACGGTGGTTTGAGCCATAACTTGCTCCCCCTGCTCGGTTGTGCCTACCCAAGATGCAGTATAGTTTTCGGAAAGCTTTGCATTTTCATAATCGGGCATTTGTGGAGTACCCGGATCAAATCCATTTGAAGTGAGTATAATTTTGCCCTTTGCATCTATAATTTGAACCTCAATTTTATCCTTGTGCTCAAAATTTTCAATATATTGACGCGCCTTAGAGGGAAATTCTGAAGGAGAAACGGTAGCCAATAACGAAAAACCTTGACAAAGCTCATTTGCTCGGCTTCGGGCAGTTTCGTTATAGTATGTTTGAACAAAAATACCCAAAACAATTTCCACAATTACAACAACAATTACTACCACCGACATAACATTAATAAGCCAGCGTTTAGTAACACCATTAACCTTCCATTTGAAATGTGAAAACATACCGTTCACCTCCCATTTTTATTTATTAAACCCACATTGCATATTTAATTGGTCGTATTCCACTTATAGCCCATACCCCAAACCGTTACAAGGTGGTCGGGATGAGACGGATCATCCTCAATTTTAATACGCAGTCTACGAATATTAACATCCACAATTTTTTCCTCACCAAAATAGGCTTCGCCCCATACTCGGTTTAATATATCGGTTCTGTCCAATGCCACATCGGGATTAGTGAAGAAATATTCAATAATTTGAAATTCCACCTGAGTAAGCTCAATATTATTGCCTTTTTTACTGAGTGTGCGACGGCGGATATTGAGGACAAAATCTCCAAGTCTGATTTCATCAGAGGACTCCTTCGCAGCAACTGCCTTACCCATATCCACTCTGCGATAAAGAGAGTCAACACGGGCTAAAAGCTCGGTAGGACTGAAGGGCTTTGTTATATAGTCGTCGGCACCAAGCATAAGTCCGTGAATTTTATCCATTTCCTGAGTACGGGCAGTAAGCATAATTATACCAAGTGATGGCGAGCGTTTTCTAAGCTCCTTACAAAGGGTAAGACCATCCATACCGGGCATAGAAATATCCAAAAGAGCAATATCAATATCGCCGTGCTCCTCATAAATAGCAAGAGCCTCCTCGCCTGTACCCGCTTCTACCGTTTCATAGCCAACGCGTCTAAGGTTTATCACCTCAAACTCACGAATAGCTACCTCATCTTCAACAACAAGAATTTTTTTCATTAAAGTTACTCCTTAACAAACACAATTAATTATTCAATAATATGAAATATCTTTTTAAACTCTTCGGGGGATATTTTTTCTACACCCTCATAGCTACTAAACATAGCGGCGTACACAACGCCCTTATTTCTTGCTATTTCTTTATATTCATTAAATCCGTTATCGGGTTTATCCCAATTAACCTCAGAGATGGCACGAATACGCACCAGCTCAGTTATAACCGTTGCGTTTTCGGTATTCCAAAGAGTAATGGTGCGAATACGATTTTCAATATCCATATTAACGGTGGTTATACCTTCCCACTCTTTTGGAAATTCAAAATAATATCCATCTGTATAATTCATAACAGTTTGTAATGTTGTAACAAGAGCCGCACCATTATAGGTAGACCAATAGGTTATTGGATTTACGCTGTTTTCATCAAAGGTTATTCCCGTAACCTGAGGAGGTCTTACAAGAGGAATATCCAAAAATCCATCCCCGTTCACATCAAGGCAAGCGACCGTGCTGTTACGGTATGTAGGAGAGATATAATTTTCGGCAGTTGGTGAATTATAAAAGGGAGCAACCAAATTACCTTTATTGAAATAGACTACTTCGGTTTGCATACCCACACCCTTAACTGCATCTAAATAAATTGCCGAAACACCGTTTGAAAGAAGTGCAAAAACAGGTTCATTAAAGGAATTAACCGTACCGTCCAAAGCGCAACTGCTGGAGAGCTTTACCTCATCCCCCTCAAAGGAAAAGCACTTTGCAGTAGCGGTAGCAGTGATAGTATCGTGATAAACTAAAAACAGTTCTTTTCTGCCATCTGCAACCATATCTGAGCATAAAAAGTGTGTATAGCTTTCTTGCATTATTGGTACAAGCTTAAGACCGTTAAGAGTATATGCGGTAACCTTTTTATCCATACCGCCGTAAACATTCCAGCCTACAACTATCTCCTTAATACCATCACCGTTTAAATCGGCAATTTCCACCTTCTCTACACCAATGGCATTAACAATTATATCGCTTACCGAAATCCAATCATCCGCAACCTTTTGCATAAGCTTAAGATTCATAAAAATGGAGTTTTCTTCATTAGTGGTACTGTAAAAAGCCATTGCAAATTCATTATTACCGCTTGATTTGAGGTCTGCCAAAATATAGGCAGAACGATATTCACCCGCGGTGGGATATTTAAGGGTATAGGTTGTTTTGACTGTGCTTTTTAAGGTCTGCTCAACCTCATACATTTCACCGCTTGCGCGGGGCGGAGAAAGAAAATCATCAGCCGTGATACTAAAGCCTGAACAGGCCGAAAGCATGGTTAATGATAACAGCAAGGAAAAAAGCAGAAACGCTTTTGCTATTCTTTTAATAACAAACATAATTCTCCACCTCCATTATGATATAATAAACCTAATTATTCTATTTTATTGTATCACACCACATAGAAAAAATAAAGTAAAAATTTTAAAATTTTTTCTTTTTTATAAATAAGTTTACAAATACCTCACATTTTTTATTTTGTACCTCAAAAATCCGAACTTCACTTTGACAATTTAGGTTTACCGTGACTATATTATAGCAACATATATGTACAAAAAAACGGACTTCTAAGCAAAAAAAGCAGCCGCTTAAAACGACTGCTTTTTTTAAAATCACTGTGGAAATTCTACTTCACATATAAAACTGCCATCTGCATTAACATATTTAATACCTAAAATTAATTTTGTCATTACTTGTGTTTGTAATTGTTCGGCTTGTTCGTTAAAAAGTGTCTTCTGCGCTTTAACAGCTTCCTCTAATTGAGGCTTTAAGGTTTGTGCATCTAATTGTTGCAAAAATTTGTAAACAATGCTTATCTTGTTTCCTTCGCCCTCTAAATATATTTCCAAGCCGTTTTCGTTATACGCTTCATTAATCGCTTCAATTTCAGCCAATAATTCAGGGTCATGACACATTTCCTCGGCAAACATATACTTAGCTGTACCCCCACCATTAGGTTTACTGCTAAAAGGAATTATTGGTTTGGTTTCAACTACAGAATCTTCCGGTGGAACCCAAACTTTTTTGCTTGAAGTACTAACCTTTTCAGAAGATGTTTCGGTCTTAGCCTTTGAGGTTGTTGTGGTTTCTCGGCTTGTAACGGCGGGCTTACTGCTTGTTACATTTGCCTTTGAGGATATTTCAGATGTATTTGTTAATTCAGAATTATCGCTTTCAATATGTACAGTTGCTTGCTCTGAGGATGAATTTTCAACCGTTTGTTTATTTGAACAAGCCGAATTGGATATTGTAAGAACAAAAACTAAAACTATAATGATTAATTTTTTCATAAAATTTCTCCTCCTGCAAATTTATTTTATCATAAAAGAATATGATGTGCAAGGGCATTTTTTGAGTCCTAAAAACTCACAGTCGTTTTATGCGACTGTGAGTTTTTAACTTATTGATTTTCCAAGCCCGGTGTAATATGGCTTAAAATTCTTTCTATGCCTGCGGCATCTACCTCGCGGGGGTTTGAGCCTGTACAAGCATCCTCCAATGCAGATTTAATAATATCATCCTTTTCTGCAAGAAATTGCTCCTTAGAAACACCTGCATCCCAAAGGGTTGCGGGCATACTCATACGGCGCATCATATGCTTTACTTCCTCAATAAGACTTTCTACCGCAATGCGGATGTTATCGTGAGGAAGACCTATCATAAGGGCGATATCGGCATAACGCTGGGCGGCATCGGTAGGCTCGTTACCAAAGCAAGCGGTAAGATGGGCATTATAGCGAATTACATGGGGTAATAAAAGGGCGTTTGCTCTGCCGTGGGGAATGTGGAATTTTGCTCCCAAGGCGTGGGCAATTCCGTGATTAATACCAAGCCCCACATCATTAAACGCCATACCTGCAAGGCAAGACGCCGAGTGCATTTTTCCTCTTGCCACCAAGTCATCCCCGTGCTGATAGGCAAAGGGCAGATACTTAAAGGCAAGCAAAAGTGCTTTTTCTGCCAAGGCGTCGGAGGCGTCGTTATTATTTACCGACACAAGCGCCTCAAAAGCGTGAGTTATAACATCCATACCTGTATCGGCGGTAACTGATGGAGGCGCCGACATAACAAGCTCGGGATCTAAAATTGCAAGGTCGGGAATAAGCTGTTCATCCACAAGAGGGAACTTTCTTCCCTCCTCGTTATCGGTAACAACGGCGAATTTTGTAACCTCACTACCCGTACCGCTTGTAGTGGGAATGGCTATGAGTTTTAAATCTCCCATACCCGATTTTTCACCCATTAAAACAATGGCTTTGGCGGCATCAATAGCCGAGCCGCCGCCAAGGGCAATAACAATCTCTCCACCGTTTTCGGTGATGAATTTAAGTCCCTTTGCAATAAGCTCGGTGGTTGGATCGGGGGTAATTTCATCGAAAACAGCTATATTTTTATAGCCCTTCATTTTATCAGTAATTTTATTTATAATTCCCGAGGAAACCATAAATTTATCGGTTATTATGATTGCCGACATACCATTAAATTCATAAAGAGTATCAAGCGCGTTTATGTTAAAACGAACCTCGGTACGAATTTTAAATCTATTCATAACAAAACCTTCAATTACTTAACAATTGTTACTTTAGAACCGTTTTTAAGTCCTGCGGCGTTGGCATCATCAGTATCAAGATGCATTTCGAGTCTAAAGTCCTTATGAACGCGCACCTGAACATCAAAAAATCTTGTTCTGCGCTCACCGTAAACATCAACATCTACATACTCATTATCCTTAACGCCGAATTTTTCGCCTTCCTCTAAACTCATATGGATGTGGCGGTTAGCGATAATACAGCCCTCTTTAAGGGTTACAACACCCTTGGGGCCAATAATGGTAATGGGGGCTGAGCCCTCTATTTTACCGCTTTCTCTAACAGGGGGCGCAACCTTTAGTTGATAGGCATCGGTACGGGAAATTTCAACCTGAGAAGCAGGACGGACGGGGCCCAAAACACGCACCTTTTCAATAGGGCGTAAAGAGGGACCAACAATGGTCAATTGCTCCTTACAGGCGTACTGACCGGGTTGGGATAAATCCTTAAATGGAGTTAACTCATACCCCGCGCCAAAAAGAACTTCTACATGCTCCTTAGAGAGGTGTATATGACGGTTGGAAATGCCCACGGGAATATCACCCTCGGCAATGCCATTATTTTCAAGAGCCTTTAAAACGGCTTCGGTTATTGCAGAAATGTTTATATCCATAGTTAATGTTCCTTTCGGATAAAATGGAAGGTTTTTCTCCCCTTCCACCACCGTTCGGTGGTCCCCCGCCTGACGGGCGCCTGTCCCCTTTGTCACTTCGTGACATTTCCCCACACTGTGGGGAATCATCCCCGTCCGGGGACGGCCTCAGAGGGTTAAAAGCTTAATGTTTTTAATATTGCAAGAAATTGTTCAGTTTGCCGTTTTGAGTGAGCGGTGCTGTACATTAAGTACTGCCCCGAGCGAAAAAACGGTAAAATGGGCAATTTAGATAATTCTAAAATTATCTGCTAATACGCAGCGACGCTTTCTTGTAAAGCTTCTTGCCGAGGTAATTCCCTCACCTGTAGGTCCTGCAATGGTAAAGGTTGTGTGACCCTCGCCGCCAAAACCAATACCCGCATAAGAGGGTGCATTTTTAACAAAAATGGTGGTTTCAACTGCGGCAGCAAAGCGAGAAAGATGATCAATATTCTTGGAATGCATATGCGCGGTGTGACGGTTGCCATGCTCAGCCTTAACTGCAAGCTCAATAGCATCATCAATGTTAGAAACACCAACAATAGGTAAAATAGGCATCATAAGCTCTTCCTGAACGAAGATATGGTCAAAGCCTGTTTCACAAATAATGCAACGGATTTCGTCGCCAACATTAACACCAATCATAGCAAGTAAAACCTTGGCATCACGACCAACGCACTTGCGGTTAACGGTCTTTTTGGTTTTGCCTGTTTTCTTATCGGTAACATCTACCAAAACAATTTCTGCCAAGGCGTCTGCCTGAGCGGCAGAGATAAGATATGCACCGTTTTTCTGCATTTCGGAGATAAGTCTGTCCTTAACATTATTAAAAACAAAAACTTCCTTTTCAGCAATGCAAGGGAGATTATTATCGAAGGTACAACCATCAATAATATCCTTACCTGCCTTAACAATATCAGCGGTATCATCAACAATAACAGGGGGATTGCCCGCGCCCGCGCCAATTGCCTTTTTACCCGAAGAAAGCACTGAGCGAACAACACCCGGACCTCCTGTACAAACTAAAAGACGAATTGCGGGATGGGTTTGCATAATTTTTGCAGAATCTAAAGTAGGCTTATCCATAGAAGCAACAAGGATATCGGGGCCGCCCGACATACGGGAAGCGCGATTTACAAGGTCAACTGCATAGTTAGAAACGCAGATAGCACCCGGATGAGGATTGAAAACAACACCGTTGCCTGCGGCAATCATACCAATACTGTTGCAGATAACAGTTTCGCTTGGATTAGTGCTTGGAGTAATAGCGCCAACAACACCAAAGGGTGCCATTTCGGTTAAAGTAAGACCGTTATCACCTGTTTTTGCCTCGCTTACAATATCCTCGGTGCCTGGGGTTTTATCGGCAACCAATATATGCTTTGCGGTTTTGTGGTCTACCCTACCCATACCTGTTTCAGCAACGCCCATTTTAGCCATAATAGGAGCCTCGGCGCGGGTAAGCTCGCGAATAGCGGTGATGATTTTCTCGCGCTTTTCAACACTCATTGCGCGAACTGCCTTGTAGCCCTCGGTAGCGGCATCAATTGCTTCATTCATATCAGAATAAATACCAAGCAATTTTCTACCCTCAAAATGAGTGCTTGTATACGAAGGGGATGTTGCGGCAGCGGTATTTCCACCAAGATTGCCAACAACCTCTCTTACGATTTTTTCAATATCTGCCTTGCTTATTGCAGCCATAAAAATCAATCCTTTCAAAAATCTATATCTAAACCCTAAATTTCTCTTTCAAAAACAAGAGATGTATTTGCCTTTTCAAGATTTTCCTTCCAAAGCTCACCCGGATTTGTATCTGTTACCACGGTATCAACATCCGCAACCGAGCAGACCTTAACAAAGGAAACCTTATTGAATTTTGAGGAGTCAACCGCCAATACCTTACGGGTAGCAGAACCAAAAAACGCTTTTTTAATTTCGCTATCCCTTTCATTTGAATCGGTAACACCGTTGCTCATATCTATTCCCTTGCAGGAACAGATTGCTATATCCACATGAAATCCTTCCACCATTTTTTCTGCCTGATAACCAACAAGGGAAAGACCACCCTCTTTAAGGGTACCTCCCGTGGAAATTACCGTCCACTCAGGCTTGTTGCAAAGCTCTATGAGGATTTCAATTGAATTTGTTATAATTGTTATTTTTTTAAGATGCAATATTGCCTTTACCACATTAAGGGCAGTAGAGCTGGCATCCAACATAATATAGTCGCCGTCTTTTATCATATCGGCAATAATGGTAGCTATTTTCTGTTTGCTTTCCACATTGGATTGCTTACGGATATGAAAGGGAAGGTCGGTATTAAAATTTTCTACCTTTACGGCACCACCATAGGTTTTTTTAGCTAAACCGTCATTATCTAATTTTTCGAGGTCACGACGGATTGTTTCTTCGGTAACATCAAATTCGTGACTCAAATCACTTACAACAACCTTGCCCTCCATAGAGAGTTTTGCAAGAATTGCATTTCTGCGCTCTATTGCGAGCATATATTTCTCCCCTTTTTATTTAGTTAGAGAATACTTTGCCAAAGCTTTTTATCAGGTCTGGGGATTACTGAGCTATCAAGGAACATTCCGCGGTCATTTGCCTCATTTTTTGCGCGTTCAATAGCAGCGGTAACTGCCGAAACACTACCTGTTAAAAGTAGATATGACTTACCGCACATACCCCTTGCAAGGCGAAGCTCAATAAGCTCTACCAAGGCGGTTTTGGCGGCGGCATCGGCGGCTACTATTGCGGTGGCAGCCGAAAAACTTTCCATAACACCCAAAGCCTCTACACCCTCAGGTGCGGTTGCACCGTAAATGGCAGAAAATATAGACTCGTGGGGATTGCCAAGCACAAAGCTATCAATTACCTTTTCGGTGAATTTTGACTTTGCTGACTCGGTTGCCGCCTTAACGGCGCTGATTTCACCGCTTATTATTACAATATATTTACCGGGACAAACGGTAGCACATTCCACAATATCAACCTCGGCGGTTTTAATCATAGTATCGGCACCATTCATACCTGTCGAAACGGTTTGAAATTCAACCATTCCTATTGCTTTACCCATAGTTTAATTACTCCTTTAAATAGGGCTCTAATTAGCCGTTATAACAATATACTTTTCATTAACATCAGTAACCATACCGTTTATGGAGCTGTGAATGGAAACTCCCAAAGCATTTTCATCAGCGGCGGCAATTAAATCGCCAACCTTTACGGTATCGCCCATTTTAACAACCGCCTCGGCGGGCTTGCCAATGTGCTGTGAAAGTAACAGCTTAACCTTTTTGGGGTTGTACTCTTTTTCATCAAGAGGTGCCGAGTGATTATATTCGG
>SVPL01000052.1 GCA_015065925.1 Oscillospiraceae bacterium | reverse complement strand
CGGTGCAGTAGGAGACCAAGTTGTATCTATGTATTTTACCTTATATAATGCAAAGCAAACAGGAGCTATGTATGATATCAGAAATATAAAAGTTATTGATGTTGCAGCTCAGCCTGAAGAGCCCGAACCCCCCGAGGAACCCGAAGTTCCCGAAATCAGAGGCCCAGAGGTTTTTGAAGACTTTGAAGGCTTTGATGCAGATACAAAATTATACGATCACACCTTAACAGGTACTCAAAATATGTACACTTACTCATCAAAAGCTGCTCTTTTAACAAGCTTCGGCTCCTTAACCGTTACAGATGACGGTGGTTATAACGGCAGTAAACAATCTTTAATGGGTAGTACATATTATCAGTATGCCGCAATGCCACTTAACTTAACCCCCAATACCAAGTATGAGCTTTCCTTCTGGTATGCATATACAAGATCTGATGCAGACCGATATTTAAAAGAAATCACATATGGTGTATTTAGTCCTGTAGAGGGCAAGAGTATTGGCGACTCACTTATGACCGGTTCAGGTACCCGCAAAATGACAGAGGTTTTTGCACCTAATGATTTAGATCCGGCAGTTTGGAGAAAAGCTACTGTTGATTTCACAACAGGTGATAATGTTGATAATATAGTTTTTGCCTATACCTATCACGATAAACTAAAATCAGATATTTCGCAAACTGTTAATAAATGTCCGCTTTATATTGATAACGTTTCTATAATTCCCGTAGAAAGCGAAAATGCACCTGAGAAAGCCAACCTTTCTATTCAGCATAAGGATTCCGTCTCGGTTGATATTGTAAGTGGCTACTTTAAGGATTTTGCGGTTGGTGAGAAGGTTCAGTTCAAGGTAAGAACTAAAGATTCTCTTGTTCCTACCGTTACAGTTAACGGCGAAGCAGTAACCGCTAACTCAAAGGGACTTTACGAATTTATTGCAACCGAGGATAATATTATTAAGGTTGAGTGTGAGGGTGACGAAAACCGTTTGGATCCTAATAACTATAACGGACTTCCCCTTTATGAGTACAATCAAGTTGTTGCTTCTACACCCATTTGGGAGGGCAATGTAGTTTACCACGAAACAGCACTCTTTATTCCCGAAAGAGAAACCGCAAAGCTTATTTACCCCATTGATAAAATTATTTCCGTTCGTTCTTATGACCTTGCAAAAACCTATCTTGAAGGTGTAGATTACGAGGTAACTGAAGATGGCGAGCTTAAGATTTTAGAAGGCTCTAGTATTCCTGTGTGGACCGTTTCTATGGATACAAATGAAGCTAGTAGTTTCCCAATTGTAGACAAAGAAGATACCTATGCAAAGTTTATGGACAATTATGTCTATTCCGCATACGCAATCAACGTCACCTATGAGCACTCAAAGGTTTGGAAAAGCGAGCCCGAAACAATAGAATCTATTACTCAGGAGCTACCTAATGTAATAGAGAAGCTTCAAAACGGCGAAGAAGTAAATATTATTATCTTTGGCGACTCTGCTTCTTGTGGATGGAGTACAAGTGGTAATTTTTACGATAATCTTATTTATAACAAGCAGGGTGTTAAAGTATCCAATGTTTTGAATTTTGCGCCCTACACACCCGCATGGCCCGTAATGGTAGAGCAAGGCCTTAAAGCTCTTTATCCCAATGCCAAAATCACCTTTAGAAATGTTGCATTAGGCGGTACAACTGCCGAGTGGGGTAAGGGCGTTATAAAGAAGCGTCTTGGCTACTTAGAAGCAGATTATGGCTTAAAAGCAGAAGAAATTGACCTTATGATTTTAGGCTACGGCGGTAACGATCTTACCGCAGGTCATACTGCTGAGCAATACTATAATAATATGCAAACTATCATAACTAACTTCCGTGAGGCTACCGGCGATACTACCGAGGTTCTTTTATGGACCGAGTACAGACCGCGTGCTGATATCGAGCAATTCTCCGAAGAGAATTTGGCAGCATTCCGTCAAAAGAATTTTGACCTTGCTGAAGCTAACGATGGCGTTGCAGTGGTGGATTTTAACAGGGTATATAATCAGGTTATGGAAAGCAAACAGTATTATGATGTTTTCAACGATGCTGTAATTCACGGTAACGACTTCTTAACAAGAATAATTGCACAGTGTATTATCACAGGGCTTTCTTTACCCGATTATCTTGCAGGTGATGTGGATGATGATGGCTTAACAAATCTTAACGACCTTGTTACCATTGCTCAGTATGTAGCAGGATGGGATGTTAGTGTAAATGAATATGCCGCTGATGCTAATGGCGATAAAGTAACCGACCTTGCTGATGTTAATAGACTTGCCCAGTACCTTGCAGGTTGGAAAGATATTGAACTTAGCGGTACGGTTTATAGTGAATATAACACAGTTTATCATTCAATGGCAGAGGTTGAAAGCAAATTAAAGCTTGCCAGTCGCGCCACTATTGAGGATGATGCGCTTAGAATGGAGTGGAGTTATTCAGGCTTTACCATTCGAGGTCAGTTTAGCGGTGATGTAGTTTTAAATGATGTTTCAATCACAACCCCTGAAGACGTAAAACACTACGCATTGTTATATGCAGTTATAGATGGTGATTTTGAAAATGCCCTTCAGATAAGCGGTGCTAAAACCACTAGTAAACTTACTATTGCAGAAAATCTTTCTGCCGGCTATCACACCATACAGTTAATTAAGGCTTCAGAGGCTTCGTCCTGTAAAGTTATTATAGGCGGTATCACTTATAACGGTTCTTTGTTTGCGAGACCTGTCGATAAAGAGCTTAGCATTGAATTTTTAGGTGATTCTATTACCAGCGCAATGGGTATTTACACTAAAGAAGCCGAATCCAATTGGCTTTTAAGAACCGACATTACCAAAGGTTATGCTGTAAAAACAGGCGCACTTTTAGATGCAGATGTAAGCATTGTTTCTTGCTCTAATGGTAGCGTTTGCACCGAAGCACCTTATATGTATGATGAGTATCAAAATCTTTATTACGGTAACACCGATATTAAGTATGATTTTGCTTCCCGCGAGGAGCCGGATGTAGTTGTTGTTGCTCTTGGCGCTAATGATACTCCTGCATATATCACTAAGGATGAAAACAACAAAACTGTAGTAGCAGATAATATTGGTGTTTTAAAACAAGGCATTACCGATATGCTTACTATGGTAAGAAGCAAAAATCCCAATGCTAAAATCGTTTGGGTATACGGTATGATGGAAGTAAGGGTTAATTCTGTTTACAAAGAAACTGTTGAAGCGTTTAACGAAACCGACGGCAACACCTACTATACAATGATTAGTAGAAATGATTGTAACGGACAAGGCGGACATCCTACTCCTGAAGGTCATACCGCTAACGCCGAAGAATTAGTTGCATTTCTTAAAAGTGATGTTTTGAATAAGTAATTTGTTTTGAATTTATAATACACAAAAAATCGTTCCCGCGTTAAGTGGGAACGATTTTTTTAGATGTTTTTTAATTATTTATCGCTATGCTTTGCATATTTTTCAATATTATATCGGGGGCGCTCTTTGCTTTCAACATAAATTTTTCCAACATACTGTCCAACAAGACCGATTGCGGCAAGCTGAACACCGCCTAAAAACCAAATGGAAATTATAAGCGAAGCCCAGCCGGGTTCGGTGTTTCCCGTAAAGTAGGAGATAAGGGTGTAAATAAATGCAATAACCGAACAGATTACAATTATTATTCCAAGTGCGGTGATAAGCGAAATAGGTTTAATACTAAAGGATGTAATTCCGTCAAAGGCGAATTTAAGCATTTTTTTAAGGGGATATTTAGACTCGCCCGCAACCCTTTTACTTCGCTCATAATAAACCTTTTCGGTTTTAAAGCCAATAAGGGGAACAATTCCTCTAAGGAATAAATTGCGCTCCTTGTATTCCGAGAGAGCCTCTACGGCGCGATGACTCATAAGTCTGAAATCGGCGTGGTTGTAAACCGATTTTGCACCCATAGCCGACATTAGTTTATAAAAGCCCTGTGCCGTGGCGCGCTTGAATACCGAGTCACTACTGCGGTCACTTCGCACACCGTATACTATATCGGCACCATTAAGATATGCGTCCACCATTTTTTCAATTGCGTTTACATCGTCTTGTAAATCAGCATCAATGGAAACAGTTATATCCGAATCCTCATTTGCCGTTAAAAGACCTGCCAAAAGGGCGTTTTGGTGACCTACATTGCCGGACAGCTTAAGACCTCTGACAAGGGGATTTTGCTTTGTTTCGGCTTCAATAAGCTCCCATGTTTTGTCCTTGCTTCCGTCATCCACAAAAAGCAGATAACTGTTTTTGCTAACCTTTTCACTTCGTATCATACCGCCTAAAAACTCGGTAAGAGTCTTTGCCGAAATGGGGAAGGCGTCCTCCTCATTATAGCAGGGTACAACAATTGCTAGAGTGTTTTTTATGCTCATTTTTCTTTTTCCTTTTTAATATTCCCAGTATTCTGGGTTGGTAAGTGTAACGGCAGAAATAGTGCCGTCAATTAAAATAAATCTAAGGTCATAGCCGCCAACAGAATATTTTATACATTCGCAGTTGTCGGGGATTACGGGCAAGAAAAATGCATCCTCCTTGGTTGCTTCGGCGCGTTCATATTCCTCCAAGCCTACCGCGTGAATAACATCATCAGCATCATAAACTCCACCCATAGAAAAATCATAGGCATATTCCTGAGCTATAATTACCGAAATGCCGTTTTCCTTGTTTTTCTTTTCATAGCAGAAGGTCATACTTCCGCCGTTCATCCAAACATCATTTTCGCCCTCATCAATAACAAGCTCAACAATTTCGCTGCCCTCATCAATATGGGACATAAAGGTTTCTTTAAGGTCTTCAATATCGTGACCGAGGGAGTAGGGGATTTCGGGGATTTCGCCCTTTTCGGCATAGCCTACAATATTAACGGTATGGGCGAGAGGCTCAACAGATGAGAGGGAAGCATTATCGCCTTCACTTCCCGCGCATCCCGCAAAGCAAAAACAAATTGTAAGTGTTAAAATAATTGATAAAATTTTAGAAATTTTCATAAAATTACCTCCTGATTGTTTAGTATACCTTAAAGGGGTTCTGTGATTGGTGGGTTTATTTAATAATTTTCGCACCTTGGTGGCAGGGGAGTGGTGTAAACAATTCGTACTTGACATTAAAACCAATTCCCCACCAAAAGATAAAGTAATAATTGACTTGATTTTTGTAAAATAACTTCTTGCAAATTACTTTTTAATTATTACTTCAAATCCCCGTTCATTGATTGCCATTTTCTCAGTTTGGTTTAGTGTACTTTTTTGCTATTTTACTGTTTTTTTGGTTTCACGCTAACCGTCCCCTGTCTTTGCATAGGTGATTACCTCCTGATAATATTACGGCAGCAATTCGTAGGATGGTGTATCGGTTTCGTTTTGAAGCTCGGTGAAGAAATATGCGTTAAAGATTGCTTTAAGCAGTCCGCCACTGTATGAGCTGTATTTACCGTGTTCAATAATAACGGCAACGGCAATTTCGGGATTTTCATAAGGGGCAAAGGCAATAAATACGGTGTGGTCGGCGCCCTTTGTGGTTTCGGCAGTACCCGTTTTACCGCCAACAGTAATGGGGTAATCGGCAAAAACTCTACTACCCGTACCGTCCTCGGTAACCGAAAGCATACCCTTTTTAACTGTGTTGATAACACTTTCGTCAAGCTCAACGGTATCAACAATTTCGGGTTTGCTTTGCTTTATTACTTTATCCTGAGAATAGGACATAATTTTATCTATAAGGGTAGTTTTATATCTGACACCCGAATTAGCAATGGTTGCGGTGTAGGTGGCAAGCTGTAGGGGAGTGAAGGCATTATCCGACTGACCGATAGCGGCAGAAAGGGTGTAGCCCTCATACCACTCTGCGCGGCTTTCGGGACCCGCTAAGGTACCCGCGCTTTCGCTAACCTCAACACCTGTTTTAACACCAAGACCAAGCTTTTTGCAGTATTCGTTCATTTTGGTAATACCAAGTCTTCTACCCGTTTCAAAGAAGAAGTAGTTGCAGGATTTTGAAAGGGCGGGGATAAGGGTAATTCCGCCGTGAAAATGCATACAGTTTGGCTGATAATCTTTAAAATAACGGTATTTTCTAACACAGGTAATGGTTTCGGTGGAGGTTATAACACCTTCTTGAAGGGCGGCGCAAGCAACGGCGGGCTTAAAGGTGGAGCCCGGGGGATAAGCGCCTGTGAAGGCTCGGTCAAAAAGGGGACGGCCTGTGGTGTCACTAACCAAGGATTCGTAATCATTTTCGTACTGCTCATATGTGTAGGTGGGGCAGTTAACCGCCGCCAAAACACCGCCTGTTTTAACATTTACAGCTACGGCGGCACCTGCGTTTGCATAAATTTTATCCTTATTTAGTTGCTTTATGGTATCCATAAGGGCATTTTGAGCCGATACCTGAACATTTTTATCAATGGTAAGTCTTACTGTGTGACCTGGGATTGGCTCCTTGGTTACCTCGGAGGAGAGAATTTTCCCTTTAGAATCCACCTTGTAGGTTATCTCACCGTCGGTACCGCGAAGCTCGTCCTCACAAGCCTTTTCAATACCGCTTCTGCCTACCTTATCATCATAGGAGTAGCCCTTGGCTTTTAATTCTTCCCAGTCTTCTGCATATATGGGGCTTACAGTACCGATTATGTGCGGGGCAACCGAGGCGTTATCATATTCGCGGAAGGACGCAACCTCTATAGAAACGCCGTTTTCACCGTAAATATCGGTGTTTTCAGAGATAATTGTCATTATTTTGCTATCTACATCCTCGGCGAAGGTAAAGGGTACTGAAATTGAAAAGCCTGCGCGCTCCATTGTGTAACGAACACCCATTATAAGGCGCTGCTGTTTTTTATCTCTGTCCTCTAAAGAATAGCGTTTAACCAAAGCGTCAAAACAGTTCGCGGCAGTTGCATAGTGGGCTAACTCCAACATATCAAGCATACGGGTTTTGGAAATTTCGGCAGCCTCTTTATCGTAACTGTATGGGGCGGTGTCCAAAAGGGGAAGATCGTCCTTCCATTCGTGGTCACCTAAAAGCTTTATAAGGGATAAAATCGTATCATTTATTGTGGTTTTGCTTATTGAAGCGTAGTTGAAAATTATGTTATAGCCTTCGCGGTTGGTGGCAATGGGACGACCGTAGCAGTCCAGTATTTCACCGCGTGATGCCTTTATGGGAGCAGTGATTTTTGCAATTCCATTTGCTTGCTCCACATATTTTTCGGAGCTTACAACCTGTATTTCAAAGTTTCTGCCAAAAAGGAGAACAAACACAAGCACAGTTGCAACCACTATGGTGATGTATCTGCGTTTATCACGCTTTTTAATTTTTAATTCTTCTTTATAAAACTTGCCCGGCAATGTTCTCACCTCTTAAAAAGAAAAATTTTATTGTTCAACCAAATATTTTTTACAAAGATGCTTTACATAATAGAAAAAAGGAATTGAAAAAAGTGATGTGTATACGGCAGAGGGAAGATAGTATCTTATAAGTAGCTGATAGGCTGAAGAATCGCCGCTAAGCAGGTCTAAAAACAACCATTTTATTAAAAAGAACAAAATGCTTCCCAAAACGCTTACAATTATCATTGCTTTAATATTGCGGTTAAGTAAAAGTCTAAAGGTAAGACCTACCGCCACACCTAAAAGCATAAGGGTAAGGGTATGAAAATATTGGGTACCGTTTGTTACGGTATCTAATGCAATTCCGCACAAAAGCCCCGAAACAAAGCCACTCCATTCCCTTAAAAAGCAGGCAATTACCATAACTGCGGGTACTAAAAGAACGGGGAAGGCGGTGCCTATTTTAAGGCTAAAGGGTTCTATGCGCTGTAAAATAAAAATACCAAAGCACCAAAGCACAAGCGAATAGTACAAATGATGATGGTATTTTTCAACATAATTAATCATACACTATTCCCCCGTAGCATTTCCCTGACCGGTGAAATAGGTTATTACCATTACATCACGAAGCTCGCTAAAATCGACAATGGGGGTAACAATTCCGTATAATGCTGTGTTGTAGGTTTCATTGTGAATACTGTCAATAGTACCTATAACAAGCCCTTCGGGGAAAACACCGCCGCCCGAGGTTACAATGTAGTCGCCCGATGTAACAGCCGAGCTTCTAAGCAGATTATTAATTCGGGTTTTGCCCTGTTCGGCAAGACTAAGCTCACCCGAAATAACACCCGCATCCTGCGTTCTGCGGTCAAGACCGCCGCAGCTTATAGCGGTATCTAAAATGGTGGTTACCTTAGAATAAGAGGGGTTGACCTCAGATATGTAGCCAACCAATCCTGCATCTGTAATAACGGGGTCGTGAAGGGCAATACCCTGCAAGCTACCCTTGTTGATATTGAAAGAACCGTAAGGATCATCGGCATTGCGTGAAATAAGCATAGCAGGTTCCATAATGTAATCGGTATTTTGTTCTTTAATACCATAATATTTTTTGTACATTTCGTTTTCCTGCTTGGCTTTTTCAAAGTCCATAAGGTCGGAAGTTAAATCATTGACTTGTTGTTTTAAAGATAGGTTTTCCCTCATTAACTCATCATTGCTTTGAAATTTTTCAAAGAACACACTAACTTCCTTTGATATATTGTTAAAAAACCTAGTTATTGATGATGTGGCGGCGCCGAATATTCCGTTTTGCGGAGAAAAAGCACTGCCGATAATAGCGCCTATTAATGCCATAGATACAATAATGCAGGTAATGGAAAGCATTATTTTGAATTTTCTGCTTCTGAAGAAAAAACGCAAGGTATTCACCTCCTTGAGTATTATAAAAGAGTATTATCTGTATTTTTTAAGTCGGCGGAAGGAATCGTCGTTAAAGTCGGTGCGCTCCAATTCCTTTGCGGTTCCAATAACAACGCAGTCTAAGGGATTTTCAGCAACAAAAACGGGAATACCGGTTTCCTCAGACATAAGCTCGTCCAAGCCGCGAAGTAAAGCGCCACCGCCCGTAAGGGTAATTCCGCGGTCAATAATATCTGCAGAAAGCTCGGGTGGAGTTTTTTCCAAAGTAAGACGAACGGCATCAATAATTTGTGATACGGTATCTGCCATTGCTTCTCTAACCTCTGCGGCTGTAATAATTATGCTTTTGGGCAGACCGTCAACAAGGTTTCTACCCTTAACCTCCATACTTCCTTCATCTTCGTATGGCTTTGCCGAGCCAATGCCTATTTTAATTTCTTCGGCAGTGCGCTCGCCAATAAGCATATTATGCATTTTTCTTATATAGTTAATAATAGCTTCATCAAGCTTATCGCCCGCAACACGAACCGATTGGGCGGTAACAATATCGCCAAGGGATAAAACCGCAACCTCACTTGTTCCGCCGCCAATATCAACAACCATACAGCCTGTGGAGTCATCAACAGGAAGACCTGCACCAATAGCCGCGGCTTTAGGCTCGGGAATAAGCAGAATATTGTTAGGACTTGCGCCTGCGCCAATGGCGGCATCCTTAACGGCGCGGCTTTCAACTTCGGTAACACCTGCGGGTACGCAGATAATAATACGAACCCTTGTGAAAATAGAGCCGTGAAGGGCTTGCTTAATGAATTTTTTAAGCATAGCGGAAGTAACATCAAAGTCGGCAATAACACCGTCTTTAAGTGGACGCACGGCAATAATAGAGCCCGGCGTTCTGCCTATCATTTCCTTTGCTTCGGTACCAACGGCACGGACAATATCATTTCTTGCCTCATAAGCCACAACAGAGGGCTCACGCATTACAATACCTTTACCTTTTATGCAAACTAAGGTGTTTGCAGTACCTAAATCTATACCAATATCGCGAGTGAACATTTTAAGTTTCCTCCTAAGATAATTATCTATAATATTTTGCCACTAAAAAACTTTTATTATTCGGTTTTTAGGACTTCGTTGTTTGGAACAATAAGTTTTATGGCTTTATGAATATTTTTTATTTCCTCTCTTGGGTTGCCAATATGACATTCACCGTCTAAGGTCCAATCAAAGCTGTCTTCACTTTCTATAATTATGTGTGAGGCGCGGTAAAGCTTTACTAAATCACCTGAGAATTTTTGTGTCATAATTTCTCCAAGAATTTTTTGAAGCTGTATAATGTTATTCGGCGCTTTAATAAGCAGTATTTCAAACTCACCATCATTAAGGGAGACAAGAGCATCTTTGAGCTTTAGTACACCGCCCATTGAAGTTGTGTTTGAAATGGCACCGAAAATAAATTCGTCCTCCAAAACGGTATCGTTAAATGTAAACTTGACCTTGTATGGTCTGATATTTGCAAGGCTAACAATACCTTCAAGAACGTATGCGAAGTGGCCCAAAATGTTTTTTGCTTCTTGCGGAGTGTTGTATGAGGCTTCGGTGAAAGCGCCAAAGGATGCTACATAATTAAAATATTTACCCGAAAATGAGCCTATATCTATTTCTACAGTATGACCATCAATAATGTTTTTTACTGTTGTAATAGGATTTTTTGAAAGCTCAAGACTTGTTGCAAGGTCATTTGTTGTACCAACAGGTATATAACCCAATTTGTGCGGAGTGGGATTTTGCATCAAACCGTTTATAACCTCGTTTAAGGTGCCGTCACCCCCTGCGCAAACTACTGTTTCAATATCATCGGGGCAGTTTTTGGCAATTTCGGTTGCATCACCGCGTTTTTTTGTAAAAATAACATTAACGGTTATATCTGCTTTACTAAAGGTTTCAAGTATCTTCCAAAGCTTTTGCTTTAGTATTCCTCTACCCGAAACGGGATTAACAATCATAAGTACATTTTTGCTCAAAAAACGCCCCTCCTTTTAAGTAGATATAAACATACATATTAATTATATAATCAAAACCTCAACAATTCAAGAGAAAAATAATAAAATTAACAAATTTGTATCAAAAAAATAATTCTAGTAATAATTGATTGACTTTCTTTTATTCATAGTGTATAATTTTTAAAAATTGAGAATGAAGGGGATATATTTATGACATTTAAAAAAATGTTAAGTGTATTTTTAAGCGTTATGCTTATTGTAACACTTACAGTTTCGGCAAATGTACTTGCTTTGGACGAGGATGTAGATATGGATATGGGTGAGGATGATGTTGTTGTTTCTCAAACCTATACCATCCCAAATTTAGCAGGTAAATACAAAACTCAGGGAAGAACATCTATCATTAACAATTTGCTTATGGTAGATTATTCTGCAAGTGGTATTGAGTTTTCTGCTGTTTGTGAAGGTGATGTTTCGGTAACCTTTAACGCAGCTTCACTTATAAACGGTGATGAGGGCGGATGTTATTTTACAGTTATTGTAGATGGTGTAAAACAAGCGCGTGATTTCTGCCATCTTACCGCTACAGGTGATACCACCGTTGCAATTGCTAAAGATTTAGCATACGGCACTCATACCTTTGAAATTTACCGTCAAACCGAAATTGAACGCGCAACTGTTGGCGTTAAAGCTATTACTTTAAACGGAGTTTTTAAAAGCGCTCCTGAAAAGAATGATACCTATATTGAATTTATAGGTGATTCAATCTCTACCGCTTACGGTAACTTAACCACAAACGGTTCGGGGGTTACATATTCTTATCCTAAATATCAGGATGCAACTCAAGGTTATGCATATCTTACTGCCGAGGCTCTTGGTGCCGATTGGTCAATTATCGCTCAACAAGGCAGAGGCGCAAAGTATGGCTACACAACCGAGAATTTGCAGGATATTTATCCCAAGCTTCGTTATAACAAAGATAGAAACACCGATTATGATTTTGCACGGGAGCCCGACTATGTTGTAATTGCTCTTGGTACTAATGATATAAATACCTATTCAAGCAAATTTTCTGCAACACCTGATGATGTAAAAACAGGCTTTGAGGAAATGCTCAGTCTGGTTCGCGAGAAGAATCCCAATGCTAAAATTATTTGGGCATATAATATGATGACAAACAAGGCTAACGATATTATTACATCTGTTATTTCTGAGGCGGGTGGCGCTAAAAACGGATATTATTCCATAAAGCTTACTCAAAACACCGCAGGCGGACAGGGACATCCTTATTATACAGGTCACCAAACTATGGCAAATGAGCTTTCTGCTTTTATAGGCGGATTGGTAAGTCCTCACGCAGAGAAAGGTGATGTTAATGGTGATAAAGCCCTTAATCTTAACGACCTTGTAGCCCTTGCACAGTATGTTGCCGATTGGGATATAGAGGTTGCTACCGCTGCTTTAGATGTTAACGGTGACAATGTTGTTAATCTTAATGATGTTACACACCTTGCCCAATATCTTGCTGGCTGGGATGTTTATTTTGGGGAACAGGTTTTGAATTTCACTAACGGTGTAAATGGTGTTGTTAATAAAACACTTGCAGTCTATAATGATGCTACAAGCGGCTTTACAATGCCATACCAATTATTCCTACCTAAAAACTATGACAAAAATAAAGAATACCCTGTGCTTCTTTATTTCCACGGTGCAAGCGGAAAGGGTAATGACGGTCAGAAATGCTCAGAGCATATAGATCCTTTTTATAATAACAGCGAAAATGCAAAAACCTTAAGTAATGCAATTGTTATTGTACCTCAGTGCCCACAAACAGGTGATGAAGTTTGGGGTAGCTATGCAGGCTGGTGGAGATACAATGACGACGGCAAAGGCACCCTTAATGCAGCAATGCGACTTTTAGATGATGTTGTATTTAATAATTATAAATGTGATACTAACCGTCTTTATGTAATGGGCGTTTCTATGGGTGGCGAGGCTACCTGGAAAACCTTGGAAAAACACGGTAGCAAAATAGCCGCCGCAGTACCTATTTGCGGTTCAAGAATTGGTAATACCGCTTTTGAGGATGCAACAAAATTCAAGGATGTTCCTATTTGGATGTATCACGGTACCGCCGATACCACCATTCCTTTCACTGATTCTGAAACAAGGTACAATAATCTTATTGCCGCAGGTAATGAGAATGTTACCTTTACAATCTACGAAGGACTTAATCACGATATCTGGGACGATGTTGCTTTAGATACCGAGATGATGGATTGGATGTTTAAGCAAAATTTAAGCAATAGATAAAATTTAAGATTTAAAAAACGCAAAGGTAAAATTTGTAGCCTTTGCGTTTTTTGTTGCATATTCTCGTTAGAACTGCAATTTTTACCGATATATTCGCAATATTTCGGGTGTGATATTTACAATATTTTTTTGGTTTTATTTACATTGCAATTATAAATAAAATATGTTATTATCAATATGCATATATAATTATTTGTACACTGTTTTTATGGAGGAGATATAATGAAAAAGCTATTATCCGTTTTATTGGTTGGGTGTTTGCTTATTACTTCCGTTTTTTCTGCTTCAGTATACTCTGAATCCGCAGAAGACGAAGTTTTTTACGAAGGCTTTGAAACCTTAACAGATATAACAACAGTTATTAAAAACGGCACAACCTCCACTTGGCCAAAATACGAAATTACCGAAGAGGACGCCGCAACAGGCAGTAAATCCGCTAAATTATTTATTCCTTATAACGTTTCGTATATTCAGTTAGATAAAAGCAAATTAGTAGAAAATTCCGAATATGAGTTTTCGTTTAAATGGAAGATGCTTGAGTATACTGAAACCAAGGCCCGTCAGTTAAGATATTTAAGATTGGCAGGTTGGAATCCGAGTACGGGCGATTTAGCCAAAAATTCAACAAATATTGGGGGAATTTATACTGCCATAAACGCAACAGGTGATTGGGTAAACACCAGCTTTAAATTCACAATCAGCGATTTAGATGCTTATGAAGAGTTTATTATAAAGTTTGATTGCGGTTCAACACCCAATACTACCGGAAACTCCTACACTAAGGCAGAAGACTCAATTTATATTGATGACATTAAGCTTGTTGGTGAAGTTAAAGAAATGATAGAAGGAAAAGTTTTATTTGAATCTGATTTTGATGGCGATACAAATTGGTATACAAACAATACTACACGAGTAGGCTATTTAGATGATAATGGTGACGGTGTCACAGACTATGCTCAGATTCATCCAACCAAGGATAAAGCAGGTTATCTTTCAAGTACACCTACCACACTTGTTCCCGGTAAAGAGTATCAGCTTACCTTTTATGCTCGCATTCCTGAGGATAGCGGCGCTTACACAGGAGAATATACTGCAACAGACGGAACAGCGGCAACCTATTCCTACGCTCCGGTGTTTGCGCTCTATCAGCCTACTGTTAATTCTGAAGGCACACAGGTTACAGATACCTGGAAACAAGGTCAAAATGAATATGCATACAAAAATGTTCGACGTACCGATTTTACCTCAATCTGGCAAATAGGTGATTATGCTTCATATACCAGAAATAACTATTCGATATTAGGTGGAAAGCAACATTACGAGGCCTGTGATAGCAAAAGCCCTAATGAGGTTTATGCCGATTGGACAAAGGTAACCCTTTCTTTCACTGCTTTAGATGATGACACTAATATAGGTCCTCAGGTGGTCGCCCTTAGCTTTAGCTTACCAAAGGCGGAAGATGCTGATAATCCACTTAAACTTGATATTAAAGATGTTAAATTTATAGAGAAATCTACCGAAGTCTCTGATGAAGATGGGGAATATCCAACGTTTGCTATTTCTGAACTGGCAGGAAAATACAAAACACAGGGCAGAGCATCAATTATAAACGACATACTTATGGTAGACTATTCTGCTTCGGGCATTGAATTTTCCGCTAATTGTGAAGGTGATGTTTCTTTAACCTTTAACGCAACAAAGCTTAAAGATGGTGATGAAGGCGGCTGCTATTTTACCGTTATTGTTGATGGTGTGAAAAAGGCAAGAGATTTTTGCCATATTACTGCAACAGGTGATACCACCGTTACAATTGCAAAAAATCTTGCCTTTGGTACTCATACCTTTGAGATTTATCGACAAACTGAAATCGAGCGTGCTACAGTTGGTATAAAATCAATAAATTTATCAGGCGAGCTTCTTCCTGCACCTCAGTATAATGATATGTATATTGAAATTATAGGTGATTCTGCGGTTACCGCTTATGGTAATCTTGGCGAAAACGGGGTTGTAAGCAAAGAATCAGCACCTTTGCCCAAGTATCAGGATGTAACGCAGGGTTACGCTTACCTTACAGCAAGAGAATTAGGCGCCGATTGGTCTATAGTTGCGCAACAGGGCAGAGGCGCTAAGTACGGCTTTTCAGAAGAAAATTTGCAGGATATTTATCCCAAGCTCCGGTATAATAAGGATAAAAACACAGATTATGATTTTGCACGTGAGCCTGACTATGTTATTGCCGCACTCGGCACAAATGATTTGTATACTTATAATAAATCTGACTATACAGACCCGGTAGCAACACTTGATGACGTAAAAACCGGATATAAAGAAATGCTTGCTCTTTTGCGTGAGAAAAATCCTAATTCAATAATTATTTGGGCAGGTATCGACTATGAACCGGAGCTTGAAGTACTTGCCAAAGAGGTTGTTGCCGAAGCGGGCGGTGAGCTAAAGGGCTACTATTCAGTTAAGCTTACTGCAGATAAATTAGGTGGTAACTCTCATCCATCTGCCGCATCTCATATTACAATGGCAGAAGAGTTAAGTGCATTTATAAAAGAGGTTGATGAGCAAAATAATTTTGCAACAGGCGACCTTGATGACGATGGTACTTCCAATCTTAATGACCTTGTTGGATTAGCACAGCACGTAGCAGAGTGGGAAAATCTTAACATTAAAACCCTTGGTGCCGATACAGATGGCAATAAAGTGGTAGACCTTAATGATGTTACCCATTTAGCACAGTATCTTGCAGGCTGGGATGTAGAGCTTGGAAGTGGTTTGTTGGATTACACTTCAGGTATGACAGGTGTTGTAAATAAAAAGGTTACTAACTATGTAAGCCAAGATGGATTGAAAATTCCTTATACATTGCTTGTACCAAAGAATTATAATAAAAACAAAGAATATCCCGTTGTTATGTTCTTCCACGGCGCAGATGCTAAGGGAACTACCAATGAAAGACCTATTCAAAAATTAGAGCCTTTTTATGATACCGATGCTAAAACTATGGGCGAAGCAATTGTTTTAATACCACAGTGTATTAATAAAGCAGACACAGCTACAATGGGTCCCTATACCAACGCAGGTTGGTGGAGATATAGAGATGACGGAAAGAGCACCCTTGATGTTGCTATGGAGCTTTTAGAAAATGAAGTTTTGGCTAAATATAATTGTGATGCTAACCGTTTCTATGTAATGGGACTTTCTATGGGCGGTGAAGCCACATGGAAAACCTTGGAAAAATATCCCGAAAAAATTGCCGCTGCAGTGCCTATTTGCGGTTCAAATCGCGGCCTTAATTTGAGCGCTAATGACGCTGATCCTTTTGAGGATGCAACCAGACTCAAGGACGTGCCCATTTGGATGTATCACGGTTCTAATGATGCAGATGTTTTAGTTTCTGTTTCTCAAAGCCGTTATGACAATCTTATTGCCGCAGGTGCTAAGAACGTTAAATTTACAATTTATGAAGGACTTGAGCATGATATCTGGGACGATGTTGCTAAAGATTCTGAAATGATTAAATGGCTCTTTGAACAGAAATTACATTAATTTAAACTAAAAACTGCGGTAGAAACTTTAAAAAAGTTTTTCTACCGCAGTTTTATCATTATTTATTTCTGGGATATGGTTTCTTTTCATCAGTTAAGCCCGCAAGATAATCCATACTTGTGTTTAGTGCAATAGCAATTTTTACGCATTGTTCAAAAGTGTAGTATCGCACCCCGCGTTCAATTTTTGAATAGTCGCTTTGGTCTATACCAGTAAGCATTTGCATTTTGATTTGTGTAAATCCTTTTTCTTCTCTCAGCTTTTTCAATCTGCTCATTAAAAAACACCTCAAATATATTATGGCAAATTGACCTATTGACATTAGGGTGAAATTGACCTATAATATATTTTGGGGGGCGATTTTTTTGGAGAATTTATATTGCGAAAATATGTTTGCTTATGTAAATATAGATGGCGAGAGTTTGGAGATGCTAAAAACTAAGGCGGAAAAATAAAAGAGAGCTTTGTAGGAACCTTCTTTTGTTGCTCTATCTTTTTATCCTATTTAAAATATAATCAGGCACATCCTCTTTCCTTATATTTAATACATAGGAAAACTCGTCGTGTAAAAGCCGTTCGGCTTCCCGTAGGTATCTTTCGTCCAAAATATGAAAATGCTTTTTGGTGGATTTTAGTTCATCTTTCCTTATATATAGCATTTCTATAAGACGCATAAGTTCAAGACGGTCACCGCTTTTTATAATGTTAGCGCAATATTCCTTTCGGGCAATATCGTTTTCAATCCATTTAATAGGGTTATTGGCAGCGTCATCAATCAACTTATTAATGTCCGTTACAGATAAAACAGAACGCATATTAGAAATTAGTTTTTCGTTATCGGTGGGTATGTAAATGGTTGATTTTTCATCTTGTATCGGAATTAAAACGAAATATTGTTTTTTTATTTTTCCTACCAACATTTCTGTTATCTCTTTAATTTTGCAAATCCCCTGAGTGTCGTATAAAATAGTATCTCCTACCGAAAACATAAAAATAGCCTCACTTTTTTAAATTAAAAAATAAAAAGCGTGTTGTTTGGCAGGACTTACGTTTCACCCTATCAAACGACACGCTCTATACATATATTATAGCAAAAAAGCCTTAAAAAGGCAAGAAAAAATAAAAAAATCTCAAATTTCAATTTAAATCAAACATTTTTAGAAAAAATCTGTTGTTAAAATGCACAAAAATCAACTTTAAAATTCGTTTAAATGCGAGAAATTAACAAAATTTCAAAAAAATGCAAAAAATAGGCTTTGAAATAAAAAAAACTCTTGCAAACAGTGTATTTTTGTGTTATTATGTATAGGCACGCAATGTGTGCAGATATGCGTTGATGCGGGAGGTGGCCGACCTTGAGTCGGGAAATTTCCGCGGAGTATGTCCGATTTTAAACCGGGCGATGAAACTTAAAAGAGTGTTTATTAAAGGATTCTTGCGACCTTTTTTAAACCGGACAGCTGCAATTGCTGTCTCCCGGCATAGTCTGCGACCCCAGCCTATCCGGTTTTAAAATGTGCAGGGTTGAAACACCCGGCACCGTGTAAGTTTTGCCCGCCAACATTTTAAGGAGGCGACAACAAAATGGCTAAAGAGAAAATCAGAATTCGTATCAAGGGATACGACCACGCTTTGGTAGACCAGGCAGCAGAAAAGATTGTTGAAACTGCAAAGCGCACAGGCGCTAGAGTATCAGGTCCCGTGCCGCTACCAACCGAAAGAGAGATCGTTACGATTCTCCGTGCTGTCCATAAATATAAAGACAGCCGTGAGCAATTCGAGATGAGAACTCACAAAAGGCTTATCGACATTCTCAGACCTTCCAACAAAACTGTTGAGGCTCTGACAGGTCTTGAGCTTCCCGCAGGCGTTGAGTTTGAAATTAAACTTTAATTTTAAATCTCGTCGGCTGGTCAAGTTGGCATAAAAGTGTCAACCAATAACCAATAAGGAGGAAAATAAAAATGCAAAAAGGTTTAGTTGGAAAAAAGCTTGGTATGACTCAGCTTTTTGACGCAAACGGCAACGTTGTTCCCGTAACCGTTATCGAAGCAGGCCCCTGTGTGGTTGTGCAGAAGAAAACATTAGAGAACGACGGCTATGAAGCAATTCAGGTTGGTTTTGAAGACCTTAAGGCTTCTAAAGTAAACAAACCCCAGAAGGGTCACTTTGCAAAAGGTGATGTAGCTCCTAAAAAGGTGCTTCGCGAATTCCGTCTGGAGGACATCTCAGCAGTTAATGTTGGCGATCTTTTAAAAGCTGATGTATTTGCTGAGGGCGAGCATGTAGATGTAATCGGTACCAGCAAAGGTAAAGGTTACGCAGGCGTAATCAAGCGCTGGAACTTCGGCCGCTTAAAAGAATCTCACGGTACCGGCCCTGTTCACCGTCACGGCGGTTCGCTTGGTGTTATTGACCCCGCTCGCGTATTTAAGGGTAAGAAAATGGCAGGTCATCTTGGTGCTGAGCGCGTAACCGTTCAAAACTTAGATGTAGTTAAAGTAGACGCTGAAAACAACATCATCGCAGTTAAGGGTGCCGTTCCCGGTCCTAAGGGCGGAATTGTTGTTTTAAAGAACAGCGTTAAGGCCTAAGGGAAGGAGTGCAATAGAATATGCCTAATATAGCAGTATTGGATATGACCGGCGCTAAG
>SVPL01000051.1 GCA_015065925.1 Oscillospiraceae bacterium | reverse complement strand
CTTTATTTTTATCCAATCCGAAGGATTGGTATGTAATCGCCGTCAGGCGTATGTAATCCGTTTGCTTTGCAAACGGTATGTCATCAAGCCGCAAGGCTTGTATGTTTCTTTTCTTCGGATTGATTACATACCACCTACGGTGGATTACATCCACGGCAGTGCCGAGATTACATACATTTCTTCGAAATGATTACATACCGCAACAAGTTGCGGATTACATACAAGGCTCCGCCTTTATAAAATCAAAATAAAATCAAACAATATTTTGCGCAAAAAGTTGCGAAGTCCTATATTTCGTATGATATACTTATTACGAAAGGTGGATTTAAAATGAAAAACATTGCTGAAAAACTTAATTTGGTAATTGATTATATAGAAAATCACTTAACCGATACTATCGAACCAAAAGAAATAGAAAAAATTGCTTGCTGTTCATATTATGATATTGGGAGAGCTTTTTCTTTGATAGGCGATATAACCATATCGGATTATATCCGAAAACGCAGACTAACGCTCGACGGTATAGATTTGAAATACAGAAATGCCAAGGTTATAGATATAGCATTAAAATATGGATATGATTCTCCTATATCGTTTGCAAGAGCATTTCAGTCTTTTCATGGATTTAATCCAAGCCTAGCGAATGAAAATGATGCCGTTTTAAAAACATTTTCTCGTTTGGCATACCAAATATGTGTAAAAAGTATAATGGACGCTTTAAATACACATATGATAACAATAAACAAAAAAGAATACAAAGCCAGTTACTATGGCGAACAAGATATGTCTACATGGTCTGATTATGCTACAAAGCGAGAATTTTGGAGACTCGAAAATACAAATAACGAATTTGAAAATTGTGAAAAATGCCTTGAGGTTTTGCCGTACAATAACTATCCCCCAATCAATATTGAAATAGGACAGATATTTGTTGTTGATTACCACACACTGAATGGAACAATCGAGAGAACTTACTATGTTGCCGACGGAACAAAATGGCATAACTTACCATCAACAAGAAAATTTTTAGTTAACTAAAGAGGGATTATATGAAGTTATTTAACTCTTATAAAAACGCCAAAAAGCTTATAGATGAAACAGAGTTCGTAAGAATTTATAAATTAATTCACGGCGAGAAAGAATACAAAATCATAATAACCAAGCGTTTTGCGAACAAACATACAATAATTCATTTTACAGATAATACTATTTTTTGGGAGCAAATACCTCACTTCCCTCGCCTCGCAGGTAGACCATATGGTGATAAAATTCCAATTTACAAATTTTATGGTGATAAATTCTTAAATACCCTATTTGTTGTCAAAGGTTCTCCGCTCGGGGACGAGGGATTAGACAATGGTATTTTTAGAAGTCCTAAAAGATATAATGAAAATTTTGTAAACTGTATGACATATAAAAAATTTAAAAATATGTAAAGTAAGGAGTTTTTATTTTGGCTGATAAAACCAACGCACTAAGATTGTTAGATAAAAAGAAAATCGAATACATTTTACACGATTATCAGGATACCGATGCTATAAGCGGTACAGAAATTGCAGAAGTTTTAAAGGAAGATCCCGAAAAGGTTTTTAAAACACTGGTTACGGTAGGCAAAAGCGGTGAACACTATGTTTTTATGGTTCCTGTAGAAAAAGAGCTTGATTTAAAAAAAGGCGGCAAAATCAGCGGGTGAAAAATCTATTGCAATGATTAAATCAAAGGAGCTTTTGCCTCTAACGGGCTATATACACGGCGGTTGCTCCCCTATTGGTATGAAAAAACAGTTCAAAACCTTTATTGATGCAACTGCCTTGAATTTTGAAAGGATTTATTTTAGTGCAGGTAAAATAGGTCTCCAAATAGAAACAACTTTGGAAAATTTAAAAAAGGTAGTTTCAGTAACTACAGCAGATATTACAGTTGAATAGTAAAAGGTTGCCTTATCTCATTTTTGATAAAGCAACCTTTTTTATGTTAGCTTTTGAAACTATAATTTAATAAATATCATTCAAAATTAACTATTGTCACTTATGAAAATCAAATTCAAACCATTCCCTACTTTTGCATTAGAAGTTTAGCCATTCCACCAACGGGAATGTTTAATGTATTAACGCCTTTGCTTAGTTTAAAATCGGACAAAACTTTTTCGCCCATACAATTATAAACATCGGCTGAATAATTATCCTCTAATTCTACAAAAATTCTTTCATCCTCGCATCCGTTTGCAATATAAACGGTATCCTTTAAATCGGGTTTAACACATTTATCTATAGAATAAACTGCTATAGCACACTCATCATCACTTGATGTTTTTGCCCAAGTATAAAGCAAATGCGGTTCATAAGCAGTTAAAGAGGAATTTAAAAGCAAATCTCTATGCTCATTCATAAAATCAAGCCAAAACTTAGAGACTTTCATAACATCCTCGCTTTGTTCTTCTATTTTCACAGAATATTGCATAACACCAAACAAAATGCTTATTATTTGAACTGCAACAAGCTCGGGAGTTTCATCATTATGCCACATAAGCATATCGGAATGAACCGCCGACTCTCCCATCATCTGCCTTAAATCTAAAACGCCAACACGGTTTTTAATGTAATCATCGGGGCAATCGGTAACTCTAAACATATTACCAAAACGACGCATATTAGGACCAATGTAGCCTTGTCTAAACTCAATTAAAATATCGGGGTTTATCTTTTTAAGCTCAGTTACAATATCACTCATAAGTCTGTCAACGGCATCCTGCAGAGCGTAAATATCCATTTTATCGTTATAATCGGCGTTATCGGGTTCCTCTCTCCAACGGTCGATAAAATCAAGCTTTAAGCCGTCTACTCCCCACTCCAAAACTGCCTTTTTGTAAATCGAAATAAGATACTCTCTGACCTCTTTATAACGCGGATCTAAAAGCCCCACATTTTTGGCAAAATACCTTAAAATCATATTTTCAAACTTTGAAAAAGCCTTGGTTTTTGCTCCCATAAAGGGAACGCTAAACCATAATATATATTTCATTCCCAATTTATGAACATTTTCAATGTGTTTTTTCATATCAGGGATTTTTTCGGCACCTACCTGCCAATCACCACAGATTTCATAGCCTTCCCAACCCATATTATTTGTCTGCCAGCCATCATCTAAAATCATAACCTTAAAACCAAGCTTTGCGGCATCCTCACAGGCTTTTTCAACCATTTGGGCGTTAAAACAGCGATGATACGAATACCAAAAAGAGAATAAAGGTTCTTTGGCTAAATCAGGTACTGCAAGAGGTGGTTGCTTTAGGGTGGACTCCCACCATTTGGAAATATCTCTGAGTCCCTTGGAAAAGGACTTTGTTTCAGTATCAATGCGAATCTTAAGAGTAGTTGAATATTGGTTTGCAAACTGTTTTAAAGGTATTCTTATATATGTATCTACAGAAGCATCCCATTCATTAACACCTGATTTGTAGTATACAAGTTTCGAGCATTCATCCAAAGCCCAAGAATATTTATGCTCACTCTTGCCGTTAAACAGCACCATACAAGGTGAATTATATGAAATCATTGAGTATTTATATGCTGAATAATTAGTAGGTAAAAAATGGTCTAAAACACTGTTTTGAGTCCATGTATATAATAAATCGTTTTGCGGTACTGCCCAAGAAAATTCAATGGTTTCATCGGAATCTGAAGCCTCTTTATTCCATTCAAAATTATAAGAATATACCGTTACTTCACCAACAACTTCTTTATCTACAAAGTTAAAGTTTATGTTCTTATTTTCTTTAAACACAAAAATCTCACTTTTCATAATTACACACTCCAAAAATGATTTATAGTAAGTATACCAAATGCAATAACTATAGTCAATACACAAAACTAAATAAAATGTATAAAAAACAAACCAAAATCACTGTTTTTTCGTCAAAATGCAACTTGAAATGTTAAAACAATTATATTATAATAAATAAAAATTAAACAGGTTTCTATGTGATGTTTACAGGAGATGTATTTTTGCAACCGAAGGAGCAACACTCTCAGGTGCCATTCATTGGCGGTGACTGTAAACTGATAGAGCTTTGGAGAATCCCATCAGGGTGCCGAAGGTGCAAAGCGTTTAACGCTAATCTCTCAGGCAAAAGGACAAAGTTTTTTCAACATCTCTTTTTTAAGGGATATACTTGTGCTTTGCTTACGGATTGCGTTGAAATGCAATCTGTTTTTTTATTTTAATTTATTTTAAAGGAGTTGTCAGTTATGCTCGACAAAATCGCCGAAATTAACGGCAGTATCAACGGAGTGGTTTGGGGTATTTTTGGCCTTGCACTTTTGATTGGTACAGGTATTATCGTAACGCTTTCAACAAAGGTGTTTCAAATAACACATATTGGTTTATGGTTTAAAAACACCCTAGGTAGCTTATTTAAAAAGGATGTTATAAAACATCGCAAAGAAAAAGGTACTATTTCCCCATTCCAAGCTCTTTGTACTGCTCTAGCCGCTACTGTTGGTACAGGTAACATTGCCGGTGTTGCTGCCGCTATTTGCATTGGTGGCGCAGGTGCAGTTTTCTGGATGTGGGTTGCCGCCTTCTTTGGTATGATGACCAACTTTGCTGAAAATACACTTGGTATCTATTTTCGCCGCAAAAATTCCGAAGGTGAATGGTCCGGTGGTGCTATGTACTACCTTCAAGACGGTCTTGGAGGCAAAAAAGGTTGCAAATGGATAGGAAAAATTCTTGCAGTTTTATTCTGTATTTTCACAATGCTTGCCTCATTTGGTATTGGTAGTATGGGTCAGGTTAACAAAATTGTTGCCAATGTTGCTTCCGCTTTCGATGTTAAATCACTTTCAAATATTATAGTTTTTGAAGGTGTTTCACTTTACAGCATTATCATAGGTGTTGTGATTATGATTTTAACCGCTATTATTACCTTAGGCGGTGTTAAGAGAATTGCTAATGTTGCAGAGAAGATAGTTCCCTTTATGGTTGTGCTTTTTGTATTAGGTAGTCTTGTAATAATAGGTATTAATTATGACGCTATCATTCCTGCATTTACAGCAATTTTTGTGAATGCATTTAAACCCGAAGCATTTGTGGGTGGTGGACTCGGCGCCATTATTATTGCTATGACTCAAGGCTTCAAGCGCGGTGTTTTCTCAAACGAAGCAGGTCTTGGTTCTTCCGTTATGGTTCACTCAAATTCCAGCGTTAAAGAGCCTGTTAAGCAAGGTATGTGGGGCATATTTGAAGTATTTGCCGACACAATGGTTGTGTGCACAATGACCGCTTTGGTTATTCTTACCTCTGGTGGTTTAAACGGCGGTGTTTTCAACGCAAAAACAGGTGAAATTGCCGCAGGCTACACCGACGCTACCTTGGTAGGCGGTGCTTTTAACGAAGTTTTTGGTTGGGGTAATATTGGCGAGCGCTTTGTTGCAATAGCAATGTTCCTGTTTGCTTTCACAACCGTTCTCGGTTGGTCTCATTATGGCTCAAAAGCTTGGGAATATCTTTTCGGTGCAAAAACCACATTTGTTTTCCGCATAATTCACGTATGCACCATAATCTTTGGCGCAGTTCTCACATCTTCCTTGGCTTGGGATATTTCTGACACCTTCAACGGTCTTATGATGATTCCCAACCTTATTGGTGTAATTGTAATGGTACCTCTTGTTATTAAGATTACCAAAAACTATGTTGACAGAAAGAAAAATGGCAAGGATGTTGAGCCTATTCTTTCATACGATCCTGTTATTCAAAATGAAACTGCTGAAGCTATAAAAGCCGAAGAAGAATAATAATATATACATACATTAAAACAAGGTAGTTTTTATCAAGCTACCTTGTTTTTTAAGTTATTGACTAATTATGAAAGTTATGATAAAATGTTAAAAAACATTTTGGAGATGATTTTATGGTAAAGCATATGATTTTATGGAAAATTGACGAAAAATTTTCTTTGGAAGAAAAATCAGAAATTATGGCAAACGCTAAGCGTGCCCTCGAAGCTCTTAAAGGCAAGGTTCCCGGACTTTTGGAGATTAAGCTTCAAACCACTAAGCTCCCCTCCTCTAACGCCGATATGATGTTAGATTCCACCTTGGAGAGTGAAGATGCACTCAAAGGCTATCAGGTTCATCCCGACCATGTTGCGGCTGCAAATGATTTTGTGCGTCCCTATACTACGACAAGACTTTGTTTAGATTTTGAAATTTAAGATCACCGTATTTTGGGTGGGCTTGAATATTCACCCTAAAGCACCAAATATTTAATGTGCCCGAGAATTTCTCGGGCACATTTTTTATATAGAAAATCTGCTTGAATTAGTTAGGATTGCTCCTCCGCAATTATCAATTTAAATAAAAAGAATTCGTTTAAAAACTATTATCATTTTATATAGAATTTATCGGTTTCATCCAACTGCAACAAATCAATAACGCGGGTAAATCGTTCAATGGCAATTTCAAAGTCATACGGAAGATGAGAATCTGAGCCTAAATAGAATTTACACCCCTGCTCTTTAGCGATTAAATAAGGTCTGGCGATTTTTTGAGCACGCTTTACATCTTCCAAATCATTCAGAGAAATATTAAGCTCAATACCAACCCCCTTTTCTGCCGCTTTTTTAAAAAGCTCGGCAAATGTATGGTCGGAAATGGCTTCCACAACTTCTAAATAGCCATCCTTTTTTTCGTGATACATTAAACGGTCGGTTAAATGAGCAATGCCTATTTTATGGAATGGCAAATCCATATTAAGGAGACTATTAAATCGCTGCTCAATATATTTTGCAAGATATTCAACCGATTTTTTGGTTGGGTCGCAAGCAAAGGCAAAATGCAGATGATTTAGCGGAACAATAATAAACTGAAAATCATCATAACGCTCCTTTGGTATGCCAAGAAGACAATTTTTGTCCATATCGGTCTCACAACCAAACAGAAATTCGCACTTTTCGTTTTGCGGTAAAGGAAGCGCTTTGCTTAACAGAGAAAAATTTTGCGATGGATAACCATCCAACATACTAGGCACTGTATCATCCCAATAATGGTCGGTAACAATAATTTGCTTAAGTCCATTTTTTACACCATAGTTAAGCATTCCCTCTAATGTTTGCTCAAAACGCCTTTCTCCCGTACAGGGAGAAAGGTCAGTTTACTGACAAACCCGCTGGAATTTTGGCGGGTTTATATTTTTTTGAATAAATTTTATAAAAATTATGAAAGATTGCAATATCTCTCTGCTCGAGAGGATATTCGCGATCTTTTTCATATTCTGCACTGCTGCGGTGAGCAAGCACTGTTCTTCGACCTTCGCAAGGCCGCGCATGCAGCAGTAGCGAAGCCCATGCAGTTCCTTTGAATCTGCGAAGCTTCGCTCAATTGTTTCTTTTCGTCGTTTATATATCTTTTTACCGTAATCGGTATGGGTAAAGGTATATGCAATATCCTTGTAATCCTCCCATACATGACGGCGTATACTTTTGGTTTTTTGCTTTGCACTTAAACACATCTCCCGTCTTGGACAATTTTCACATCTGTCATTTTTGCATTTATATTCCTTGTAGCCGTTTCTATCGGTAGTTACATATTCTAAATAATTTCTTTCAGGACAGACGTATATATCCCACTCAGGTATGTATTGGTATTTAAATTTTCCGTATTTCCCTTTTTGTTGACATCCTCTTCTCTTGCCCATTGCTGCATTTATGTTTAAATCGTGTAATTCTTTGCATATTGCTGAAGTATTGTAGCCTGCATCTAAGCCAACTGTTTTTATGTTAAATCCAAATGTTTCTTTTTGATACAATAATCTTTCTATATATGGCTTTACATCATTTACATTGCCTGGGGTTACATAAGTATCTGTTATTATGGTGTGCTTTGAATCTACTGTTCTGTGGTCAAGATAAAAGAAGCCTTTGGGTTTTCCGTCCCTGTGCATAAATCCGCTTTCGGGGTCGGTTGTGCTTTTCTTTACCGCTTTGCTTTTTGCACCTTTGCCCCCTCCTTTTTTGTTTTCATCATCGTCGAAGTAATCTTCTTCCTCTTCCTTTTCTGTTTTTATAGGTACCTCTTCAAATTCTAACGGTTTCTTTCCGTGAACTATTCTATCTTCATTTATTGAATTGTTCAGTTCTTTTATATATGCTTGGCTTTCTTTTTCTACTATCTCTTCTTCGAACTTATTTTTATTTGCGTTTGCTTTTAAATGTGTGCAGTCGCTGTACAGTATCTTGCCGTCTACTAACTTATTCTCAATTGCTTGTCTTAATATCTCGTTGAATATTTTTCTGGGAATATCTGTTCCGTTGAATCTTCTAATTCTATTTTGCCATATTACACTTGCGTCAGGAATTTTATCCTCTATTCCATATCCCAAAAACCAACGATAGGCTAAGTTCACCTTCACTTCTTCCACAAGTCTGGTTTCGCTTCGAATACCATACAAATATCCTATGAAAAGCATTTTGAACATTATTTCGGGTTCTATTGCAGGGCGACCGTTATCTGCACAGTAATATGGCTTGCAGATTTCGTTGATGAATGAAAAATCTATATATTTATCTATTTTTCTTAAAAGATGGTCCTCCGGTACTAAATTTTCGATGTATACTAGCTCTAATTTCGACTGTCTTGAAGTTGATGGTTTTAGCATTAAAATCCCTCTTTTTATGCGGTTTTCTTTGCTTTTATTATACCATATTTTGATGCTTTTTGCACTAGTTTTATGCGTTGTTTTACAAAAAAATGACCGCCGACTTACCTTTGTCAGCGGTCTGATCTCGTTCCGAAGAACGAGATTTTTTTGGCTGCGGAACTAGGATTTGAACCCAGACAAACAGAGTCAGAGTCTGCCGTGCTACCCTTACACAATTCCGCAATAATATTCACAACAAATAATATTATAACCGATTTTTTTAAGATGTCAAGTGTTTTTTTGAAAAAAATGCAAATTTTTTTAATTTATTCCTTTTTACAAGAACAGCAATCAGTAAAAAGATTTTGAAGCTTCAATTTTTTGGTTTCATAATCCTCAATAAAACCTATCTTTTCATAAAGCTCTACATAATCTTCGCCTGAATAAAATGCCTCAATAACACCTCTTTCTGTGCCAACATGAAGAGCACTTCTAAGCAATCCATCCGCCAACATTATATCGCTTTTTGGCTCAACAGCAAAAACAGTTTCGCTGCTGCCTTCTATACAAAAAAGCGCAAAGCCCAAACATTCTTCCCTATTCATAGCGCGAATGGCAATATATTCTTCGCAATATTCAAGCCCCAAAGAATTGTATAATTCTTTGGTTGTGTTGTTATCTTCACAAACTAAAATTTCGAGCATTAGTCTTCTTCATTCCTTTTTGCAACGCTTACGTTTGTTAAGTGTTGCATTTCTTTTTCGTTAAGCTCACGCCATTTACCCTGAGGCAACATACCAAGCCTCACTCCTGCAATTTCTGTGCGTTTAAGACGAATTACAGTTAAACCAACAGCCTCACACATACGACGAATTTGACGGTTTCTGCCCTCATATAAAACCACATTAAGTACGGTTCGATTATCGCCTTTATCAATAATATGAATATCGCAAGGAAGGGTTTTTGTGCCATCCAACATAATGCCTTCTGTTAGCTTTGTTAATTGCTCCTCGGTAACCTTTTCACGAACTGTAACTCTGTAAACCTTAGAAACATGACGGGAAGGATGTGTAAGCATATTAGAAAATGCTCCATCATTTGTCATTAAAAGTAAACCTTCGGAGTTTCTATCCAGTCTACCTACGGGAAAAAGGCGCACGCCTGCATCCTCAACTAACTCAGAAACACATTTTCTTCCAAGCTCATCACTCATAGTTGTAACAAATCCGCGCGGCTTATGGAGCATAATATACATTTTTGTTTTGTTTCTGACAACGCGCTTTCCACTTACAACAATTTTATCGCGAATTGGATCTACCTTATCACCTAAAGTCGCAACTCTGCCGTTAACCTTAACCTTTCCCGCTTCAATCATTTCTTCCGATTTTCGGCGAGAAGCAATGCCGTTTTCCGACATATACTTTTGTAATCTTATTTTATTATCCTTCATAATATCTACCTGTCTTAACTATTATTCCAAATTAAATTAAGGCTTTTAAAAAACCTATTTAAAAATTTTCCTTTTTTATTCATAATCGGTAAATCTGCAGCCGAATAGATATTTGAGGTTGCAATCACCTTTGAATCGAATAAGTATTCAATCCTTCCAATCGTTTCACCTGCACTTATAGGGGTATAAATAAATTCAGGAAGAATTATATTCCTTTTTATGTTTTTAACAGATTTTACGGAAGTGCAAAGACTTATTTCTTCAGCCTTTACACGAACCAAATCAGCATCTGAGCTTACCACAGGCAAAACATCAGGTAAATCTGTGTTAGAAAACCTAACAACCTGCGTTGCAGATAATCCGTAATCCAGTAAAGCTCTATGGTCATTCCAATCATCAGGCGCGCTAAGAGTGACTGCTATAACAGTTTTACCGTCTCTTTGTGCAGCAGTAACAAGGCATCTGCCTGCTTTTTTGGTAAAACCCGTTTTAACACCTATTAGTCCATCATAATTTCCAAGCAATTTATTATGATTGGTTAGAGTGCGTTTATAGGGTGGATTACCATAGTATAAAACCGCTTGTTTAGATGAACAGGCAGTGTAAAAAGCTGTGTTTTTAAGCGCAACCGAAGTAAGCAAGGCGAGATCGTACGCCGTTGTGTAATGACTTTCATCATCAAGTCCGGAAGGAGTAACGAAATTGGTATTTTTAAGTCCGATTTGCTTTGCTCTTTCATTCATTATTTTAGCAAACCCCTCAATACCTCCACCCAAAACATAAGCGGTAGTATTAGCAGCGTCATTTCCCGAAGCTAAAAGCATACCATAAAGCAAATCACGGTACGAAACGGTATCCCCATCTAAAAGCCCCATTGAAGAACCTTCTACTGCAACCATTTTCTTAGTAACCTTTACGGTTTTTGAGAGGTCCGGTTGTTCTGCCAAAATTAATGAAGTCATAATTTTTGTTGTGCTAGCCATTGGTAATTTTTGCGTAGCAGATTTTTGGAACAAAATCTCGCCTGTATCCATACAAATTAAAACTGCAGCTTTGGCAGAAACACTAAGATTTTTATCAGCAGAAACACATATACTAAAATTGCAAATCAGCAAAGAAAAAATTAAAACAAATAAAGCCGTTTTTTTCATAATCTACCTCACAAAAAACAATTTACTAAATTTTATGAAATAGAATTAAGAAAAATACTAAACTATTCAGTAGTTTATTTTGCTATATCAGTATCTTTTTTCTTAAAAAGTTCCTTAATTTTTTGAAAGGTTTCCGGTAACATATCAAGAGCTTTTGATGCAGCGGTTTGAATTTGAGATATGGGTAGCATTTCAACATCACCGTTTTTAACAACTAAAAATCCTACGGGATGAATACTTGCGCCTGCTCCCCCGCCACCTGCAAAAACCTGAGAACCGTTATTTTTACCTGCAAAATCAGTAGCTCCGCTTGCAAAACCGAAGGAAAGCCTTGAAATGGGGATAATTGTAACATCATCCACAACAATCTTATCACCAATAATAGTATTTGCATCTACCATTGTTTTGATTTTTTCCATTGTAGTTTCCATAATTTCAGAAATTTTCTGTTCTGCCATTTTAAAAATCCTCCTTAAATAAAATCCTTTATTAAAGACAAAGCAACCTTAATTGCTTTAAAAACGCGCAATTTTATAATAAACACACACTCAACTTTTGGCTTTTGAGTTTTATAATCAGCGGAAATATTAATATTTTGATTTTTTATATCCGCTACACCGTTAATAATACCTAGTGCAGGATAAGCAACAGCACAAACACTGCCATAACATATGGCTGTATCTGATGGCTCCTCACAGGCAACTACAATATTTAAAATAAATTTATCAACCTTACTTTTAGAGATTAACTCAAATATTTTAGAAACAATATTTTTAACTATGCTTAGAAGCTTAACGGTACCTTCTACAATACCTTCTTCGGTAAAAATTTTTTTTAAATATCCCTCTTTTTTCTGAGCGCTTTCTGAAGTTGTTTTTTTCTTAGATTTTTTTGTACTATCTTTTTTTACACGCTTAATTTTATTATCACCGTAAATATCATACTTAAAGCGCAGAAATAAATATTTTATTACAATATATCCACTTTCACTTAAATAAATTTTTAGTTTAACGGCAGATATTAAAAGTATGCCGAAAAGCAGAAACAAAACTGCAAGAATAATCAAAAAAACATTCATTAATCGGCACCTCCATTAAATAATTATTCGGGATGTTCCTCATCAGAAGTTTCCGAATCTTCGTTTGAATTCAAAGCCTCATTATTTTGTTTTTCACTTTCAATTAAATCATCAAATGTGAGCTGTTTGGCATCGGGAGCAACATCCTTAGGGAGTTCAGGAAGTTTATCTAAGGACGAAAGAGAAAACGAACGCAAAAAGGTTGAAGTTGTGCCGTACAGCAACGGTCTACCGGGAAGTTCAAGTCTGCCTCTTTCTTCAATTAGATCCTTTTCAACTAAAGTGCTTACAACACCTGAGCAATCAACACCTCTCACCTGCTCTACAAACGAACGGGTGCAGGGTTGATTATATGCAATAACCGCCAGAACCTCTAACGCTGCTTGAGAGAGAGGTGTTTTTCTTCTCATTTCGAAAGCACGACGCACATATTCGGCGTATTCCGTGCGACTTGCGAGCTGATAGCTATCGCCCAAAGTTAAAAGTTTAATACCGCTGTTATTATCCTCTAGCTTATTAGAAAGCATTTTTAAAATTTTAGATAAAGTTTCATCGTCAATCTCAAAAACATCACAAAGTCTTGCCGAAGAAACAGGCTCTCCGCCTGCAAATAAAACCGCTTCTAAAGCGGAAACCATCTCATTTATGTTCACCCGATTTACGCTCCTTATTTAATGTAACGGTCATTTCTTCACCGTCGCCATCAATTTTAACTCTGTTTACCTTACAAAGCTCTAAAACAGCCAAAAATGTTGCCACAAGCTCAGAACGGTCGTGAGCCTCTTTAAAAATATTGGTAAGCTTCATTTTATTGCCCTTCCAAAGACGACGCATAACATGTACAATCTTTGTGGAAACAGCAACAACCTTTTTGGCAACAATTTTTGTAAATACAGTAGTAGAGGGCGGTTGTTTGCGCTGACCTCTGCCTACCGCTGAAAGATATGCATCTAAAAGCATTCCCGAACCGTGCACCAGCTGATAGCGGGTTTCGACCTCAATCTCCTCCGGCTTACGCACATAATAATTAAAGCCTTCGGTCATAGTACCTAGTTTTCCTGCGATTTGTCGACAAACCTCATACTCCAGAAGCTCACCTGCAAGTTCTTCTTTAAGCTGTTCAATCTCTTCGTGCTTAGGAAGCAGACTAACCGTTTTCATATAAACAAGCCTTGCCGCCATCTCCAAAAACTCACTTGCAATATCCATATCGTTTTGCTTCATTGCCTCGATATGCTCAATATATTGCTCACACAACAAGGTAAGATTGATATCAAAAATATTAAGTTTATTTTTTGCCAGTAAACTCAGAAGCAAATCCAACGGGCCTTCAAAAGTTTCCAGCTTATATGATATCTGCTCGGTCTGTTGTTCCATAAAAGCCTCACTTAAATCCAAAAAGTAATTAAATCAAACAATGAATAAACTGCATTATAAAGAATGTTTATTGGATAATCCAATACATTGGAAACAATTAGAAAAATCAAAATATATGAAAAATATCTCTCATAACGCATTAATTCGTAATAAATTCTGTCAGGCAAAACTGCCGCTAAAATTTTAGAGCCATCCAAAGGCGGAATGGGTATTAAATTAAAAACTGCCAAAGAAACATTTATTTGTATAAAATAAGAAATAAACCTATAAACATAAAATCCAATACCAATCGATAAAAATCCTAATCTTAACAAAATTTTGAGGAATATATAAAATACCAAGCCTAAAGTAACATTAGATATCGGACCTGCCAAGGCGGTAATAGCCATCCCAACCTTGGGATTAGCAAAATTACGAGAGTTAACCTGTACCGGCTTTGCCCATCCAAACCCAAACAACAAAATTAAAAGAGAACCTATCTTATCAATATGTGCAAAGGGATTTAAGGTTGTTCTGCCCATATATTTAGGTGTTGGGTCACCCAGCTTAACGGCTGAAAAGGCATGTGCAAACTCGTGAATAGGTGTACTTAAAAATACCACTACAGCAACAGAAAGCAAATAAGAAACCCAGATAAAAATATCAGTTTCACGCGATAATAGTAATTCTAACATACAATACCCTCACAAACAAAAAGTAATACTGTTATTATACACCATTTTTCCTGAAATTACAAGAGCTTTAATTGATATTAGTCTATCATAACATACATTAATGCTGCATCTTCTTTTTTTATAGCTTCTGCTAATGATACAACCTTAAATTTCATAGTTCTTCCGCCAAATTCAACTTGAATTACATCATCAATTTTAACATCATACGAAGCGCGAGCTACCTTGTCATTAACCAGGACTCTACCTGCATCACACGCCTCATTAGCAACGGTTCTACGCTTGATTATACGGGAAACCTTTAAATATTTATCTAAACGCATATTTATACTACTCCTTAAGTTTTTTGAGAAAATCAAACTTCAAAACAAAAATTGAGCCGCCTAAATAAAAGACGGCCCAAATAAACAGAAAATAAATTATTTAATCTCGCCCTTGAAGGTGTTACCTGCTTTAAATACAGGTGCCTTAGAAGCAGGGATTTCAATCTGTGCCTTTGTTTGGGGATTGATACCGGTTCTAGCAGCTCTTTCTTTAACTTCGAAAGTACCAAAGCCTACGAGCTGAACCTTACCGCCAGCCTTAAGCTCTTCGGTAACGGTCTCGATAAATGCGGCCAAAGCTTTGTCTGCATCTTTCTTTGCAATGCCTGCTTTATCGGCAATTGCTGCAATAAGTTCTGTTTTGTTCATTTGAGTTTCCTCCGTGATAAAAATTTATTTTTTCAACAGGTAAAACCTGATAAAAAGCAATTAAATAAGTTTTTTAGCTTGTTGCCATAAAAAATCCAACTCATAATCTGATAAATCAGATAAATCTTGGTTTTGTTCTATAGCTAACTGCTCTGCCTTAGAAAAACGATTTATAAAACGCTCGGTTGTTGTACTAAGACATTGCTCTGCATCAACCTTCAAAAAGCGCGCAGTATTGATTACAGAAAACAATAAATCACCAAGCTCACTTGAAGCCGATTTAATATTATTTTCGGCTATCGCTTGTTTTAATTCAGCAAGTTCTTCCTCAATTTTTAAGATGGTATCCTTCGCTGATTTAAAATCATACCCTGCTTTAGATGCCCTTTTTTGAACCTTTTGCGCTCTAATACAGGCGGGAAAGGAATGTGGAACAGCCTTTAAGGTATCGGAATAATTTTCCATATGCTTTTCTTTATTTTTAAGCTTGTCCCAATTATCCAAAACCTCATCTGAAGTGTTTGCCACGACATTAGAAAAAATATGTGGATGACGATATACAAGCTTCTTGCAAATTCCATCTGCAACTTTATTCAAATCATAGGCATCTCGTTCTGAAGCCATTTGACAGTGAAAAACAATCTGCAACAATAAGTCGCCTAATTCTTCCGTCATATCTGCGTCATCTAATCTGTCAATAGCGTCTGCAGTTTCATATGCCTCTTCAAGCAAATTGTTACGAATGGAAGTATGGGTTTGTTCCTTGTCCCAAGGGCAACCATTCTCTCCGCGAAGCAACTGCATAATACCAACTAAATCTTCAACAGAATAGGACTCTTTTTCTTCCCATATATATACTTGTACCATAAATTTCACCTAAAATCAAGTGTTTGTTTGAAAAATTTTTTATAAATATGCCTTTTTACTAATAATTTTAGTGAATTATGTGCAATTTAGCACAAATTTTAGCTAGTTTTTCACCTTTTGGAAGAGAAACTACATCTTCCCTACTAATACATTTCAGAACTGAAATAGCTAAAATATATGCAAAAACAGCTACAAACAAAGCACCAACAGTGGCAAGTCTGCTACCATCCAACAATGCGGATAGTCCCATTTGACTAAAATACGCGGCTAAAGCGCAAATAGCTGATGCGGTAAAGGGTTTGACTATCGTAACAAATAAGCTGGGTACAACGCGTGAATATTTCACAATACAGAAAAGGTCGGCAATGGCAATATATAAATAGCAACAAAGGGTACCAATAGGCGCGCCCAAAATATTAATTGAAGGAATTCCAACCAAAATATAGTTAACAACAATTTTTATAACTGCACCAACTGCTATATTTCTGACAGGAACGGTAGGTTTTCCAATTGCTTGAAGCAAATTGGTCATAGGGGTAGTCATACCCGCAAAACAAGCCGCAACACCTAAAATTCTAAGAAGCGGAGCCGCAACAACTGTGCCCTCTGTATTAAACAACATTTGTAAAATTTCAGGAGCCAAAGCAATTAAGCCAAGACCCGCCGGAAAAGCAATCAAGGTAATAACCTTTAACATTGACTCTAAATTTAATTTTACTGCGGTCTTATCCCGATTTGTCCAAGCCATTGTAAGAACAGGTAACGCGCTAACACCAACTGCCGCAGTTATTGTGGGAACAAGATTAAAAAATGTATATGCTTGGTTTCTGTAGGCACTATATAAGAAAAGATGCATTTGATTTTCATATCCAACAATTTTTCCATCAATCTCTATTGGATGATTAACAATATTTTGCCAACCGGTTTCGGTAAATAAATGCTTATATTGGGACTCAAAAACAGACATATTTTCCGAAACGCCACTATACAGCTGTCTTTGAACCATAGCAACATCAATAAGTCCTGAAATCTGTGTAGCCAACGACCCCAAAACGACAGGAATGGAAATAGCAACAAGTGCTTTGAATATTTGTTTTGTGTCAATTCCCGCAGGAGAATTCGTGTACATAACATCACTAATAGAGTCGCCGATTGTTTTATGTCTTATAAAAACATATAATGCTGCAATAGCAGTACCAACAGTAATTCCCAAAATAGCGGCAGCAGCTGAATAAGCACCAACATTTTCACCGCTATAAAAATTCATAACCAGCCAAGCAAAGCCATAGCCTAAAACCAGTTTACAAACTGCTTCAATAAGGGAAGAAATTGCCGTAGGGAACATATTTCTTAAACCTTCATAATATCCTCTGTAAAGAGATAAAACACAACAGAAGATAATACAAGGCGCAATAACAAACATAGAAGGCAAAGCGTTTGGATTTTCTGCTATAATAGTAACGAGATATCCTATACCGAACATAAGAACAAAGCCAACAAAACCGGTAATAGTGAAAAGTCGCTTGGCAACCTTAAAAACGCCCTTTATATCATTATATCTGTTTTCAGAAACATACTGGGCAACCATTCTTGAAACGGCAACAGGAAGTCCTGCCATTGCTATTGAATAAATAGGCAAATAAACTTCATATGCAGTTGAATAATACGCCATATTTACATCGCCTAACAAACGGGTAAGCGGTATTCTAAAAACAAGTCCCAATATTTTAACAACGATAGTTGAAACTGCCATAATCAAGGTGGCATACATAAAACTCTGTTGTTTTTGCTCACTTTTTGATTTTAACATAACATAAGCACCTCAAATGGGATTATTCCCAAAAAACAGTTTCGTGGAACAAACAATTAACCGATTTTAACAACAACTCAGGTAAATCTGACATTGGTTTGTTGTTCATATCGTGATAATCCTCAGTAGCATCTTCACCTGCATCATCCGAAACACGACGAAGCGAAGAAAAAGGAGTATCAGTTAAATTAGCAACATAAGCAATGGCGGCAGTTTCCATATCACAAGCGTTAATGGCAAAATCGTTTTTAAGAGAATCTCTTAAAATGGCGTCTGAAACAAATCTATCACCGCTAGCCAAATTGCATTTTTTAAGTCCCCCGCCTTGGATTGAAATGATATTACTAAGGGTTTCGTTGGCATAATAGATATACTCCTGAGCAGGTTTTTCACAGGGCTTATATCCACAACAGGTTAAATCGAAATCATACTCTAAAAAGGATACACCAACAATATCTTCACCGCGTAAGACAGACGATACCCCGCCCGAAAGCCCGTAATTAAGCAAAATATCTGCGCCATTATTAACAAGGTACATAGCAGCTGCTGTTGCATTTACAGTACCAATTCCACAAAGAATAGATTCGATAACAATTTTTTTATTGCAAACTGTTATTTCATAGCTATGCCCTTTTCTGCTGAAGAAATTACACATTTTTGCATTATCGGCAACTAATTCTTCATACGCGGCATATTCCATATCATCAGCAATAATCAGCCCTATTTTTAATTCGTTTTTCATTTTAACCTCCAAAATCCAAAAGCAACCTAAAATTCGATAAACAATAATATTACTATAATCTAAAACAAATTTATTATCAAAAACGCTCTCCGCAATTATTACAAAATGCAGATTTAGCAGGAACCTTGCAGCCACATTTTGGACAAGTGCTTTTGCCTTCAAGCTCATCAATTTGGTCTAAAAGAGTTTTAATTTCACTTCTAATATGCTTGATTTCTGCTACAGTTGAGGCAATTTCTACATTTTCAATGTTAGCATCTTTAAGAGCTTTAAATTGTATTTTACCTAACCTTGCGTATGCTTTTTCAAGTTTGTTATTTAACGAAGAAACAGAAATTTTAAGTTTGCTGACATTAACAAACTCACCTGTTTTATTTATAGCAATATCAAATACATCTTTCGCCTTTTGAACAGTTTTATCAAACGCGTCCATAATAACACCTCACTAAAAAATATAATTAATTTTATCATATCATTATGAATTTTTCAAGGATTTCCTTTAAAAAAGATATTTATAATTAAATACACCACTTTAAAATATTGTGTTTTTTTAACTTAAATATTAAAGATTTGTTATTTTAAATATTTTTGTTGCATTTTCAACATAAAAGAGTTATAATAAATTTATTAACAAATTGTTAAAATCCTTTTTTGAGGTGTTATATGGAAAAGAAAAAATACAAACGCAAGTTTGGCGACAGAGCCGATGGAAGAAAAATCAGGTCATTAGACCCACTAAATATGGTTTCTCCATATATTATGAAAAAACGCAATGACGCAAGTAATATGGTTTCTGTTTCTATAGATATTGAAAACATAGAAAAATACATAAAAAAGAAACGCGCCGAAGGTTTAAAAGGTTTCGGTTTGCTTCATGTTATGCTCGCTACCTATGTAAAAACGGTAGCCCAACGCCCTGGAGTTAACCGTTTTATTTCCGGTCAAAAAATATTTGCAAGAAATGATATTCAAGTTATGATGACCATAAAAAAAGAAATGAAGTTAGATGCTCAGGAAACCTGCGTAAAAGCCTACTATTCCCCTGACAATTCTCCCGAGGATGTATACAGAATTTTCAATAAATTAGTTGAAGAAAACAAAGCCACGGGCGACAAAAACGATTTAGATAGCGTTGCAAGGATTTTGAACTACATTCCGGGATTGTTTTTAAAATTTGCTGTATGGCTTTTAAACTTCTTGGATTATTTTGGATGGCTACCTAAATTTTTACTTAGAGTCAGTCCCTTCCACGGTTCCTTTTATATAACCTCGATGGGCTCTTTGGGAATTCCCGCTATTTACCATCACCTTTATAATTTTGGTAATGTTCCCCTATTCTGTTCATATAGCGCCAAAAGGTACGAATATGTTTTAAATAAAGACGGTGTGGCAGAAAAGCGGAAATTTGTAGATTTTAAGTTTGTAATGGACGAAAGAATTTGCGACGGACATTATTATGCATCTGCCCTTAAGCTTATGTGTGATTACCTTAAAAACCCCGAAAAACTTGATATACCGGTTGAGGTAGTACCTGATATATACTGAGCAATTATAATAGGCTCTTTGTCAATAGTTGGGGTAAAGAGTTAAAATGAAAAAGATTTACGCAAGCAGTCGCATTATGCGGCTGCTTGTTTGTTATGAAGTTGTTGATGGGAAAATATATGTAAAATACGGTTTCTA
>SVPL01000050.1 GCA_015065925.1 Oscillospiraceae bacterium | reverse complement strand
TAGCGTGACAGGCTAGCGTTCTAACCAGCTGAACTACCAGGCCAAAAAGTGGTGGGAACAACAGGGCTCGAACCTGTGACCCTCTGCTTGTAAGGCAGATGCTCTCCCAGCTGAGCTATGCTCCCACGGTTTTGTACGCCTGAAAAACTTCTCTTGTCGGGCGACGCATATTATACTACCACAACTAAACTCATTTGTCAACACTTTTTTTTAATTTTTTCAAAAAAATTTTTATTATTGACTTTTTGCTAAAAATCTCACCTCATTTGGTGAAAACTTATATGCTTTATCACAAAAATGACACTTAACCTCCACCTCGGGAAGCTCGTCAGCCATTTTATTTAATTCTTCTTTACCTAAAGTTATAAGGGCGGTTTCAATTCTTTCTTTAGAGCAATTACATTTATAATATACATCGTGCTCATAAAGAACCTCTACCTCAAACTCCGACAAAGCGCGTTTTAAAATACCAAGAGGTGTTTCACCCGATGAAAGCATTGCTGTAACCGACGGAATATCCTTCATACCCTTTTCGATTTTTTCAATTACCTCATCACCTGCGGCGGGGAGAAGCTGAATTATATAACCGCCTGCCACCTTAACCGTTAAGTCGGGATTAACAAGCACACCCAAGGCGCAAACAGTGGGAATTTGCTCACTTATTGCATAATACGCCGTAATATCCTCGGCTATTTCACCCGAAACAAGGGGGATACAACCGTTATAAGGCTCCTTTAACCCTAAATCCTTAGTAACATAAAGGTTACCCGATTTTCCAACCGTACCCGCAACATCCAGCTTACCTTTATTATTAAGGGGGATTTCTACAACAGGATTGCTAACATAGCCTCTGACATCGCCCTCCCAATCCGAAACGACAATTAAATTGCCTGCAGGGCCGCCGCCCGCAAGACGAAGCGTTAAGGTGTTATCCTTGCTTTTAAGCATATTGCCCATCATAGAGCCTGCCGTTAAAAGTCTGCCCAGTGCCGCGGTATTAACGGCAGATGTTTTATGAATTCTCTCTGCCTCGGCAACAATATCAGTAGAGTCAATGGCGGTTGCCATAACAAGTCCGTCTGAGGTTATACATCTTATGATTTTTCCCATTTTATTTCTTCCTTACTATATAGGTTATTCTTTCGGTGGTTTTTGAAGGCTTTAAGTCGGTCATATCGTCCAAAGCGGCTACAAGCTCCAGATTTGCATCATCTAAAGCCTTTATAATCTGCTCATCGGTATATGCAACCTCTGAAAAATTTTCCATAAGCCTTTCATAACTGCCGTTTTCATTTTCTACAAAAAAATCTAAATAAATATCCACCCTATTATCGCCCGCGTATTCATTCTGCCAGACGCAAAATGCGGTTTCATCCTCCCGCACGAAGGTATTATCACCCAAAACCGCTTTATGCTTATAGGGGGTATTTAAGTCGAATATAAAAAGCCTGTCCTTTTCTAAAAAGAGGGAAACACGCTGTATGGCTTTTTTAAAATTCTCATAATCGGTAATATGATTAAGACTATCCAGCATAGATATTGCACCGTCAACAGTACCGTAAAGCTCTAATTCCTCGGCATATTGATTTAAAAAAAGCGGATTTGTTGCCCCCTCGGGAAGCTTTGTAATGGCGGCGGCAAGCATACCCTCAGAGCAATCGACACCTATTACATCTATCCCCGCCTTGGCAAGAGGAAAGGAAAAATTACCCGTTCCGCAGGCTAAATCCAAAAGCAAGGTTGGTTTTTTATCGTATTTTTCAAAAAGCTCTAAAAGACGCTTCACCCTGAAGGCATAATCAACATCCTCGGTAAATTGGTCATAGCACCGAGAAAATAAATCGTAATCTGCCATTACTGCTCCTTCCCCTCTCCCTTAAAGGCGAAAAATCTTTGACCGAAATAATTAAGGACTATAAACATTCCGCTACCCGCAAGCATTGCAAGATTATCCTTAACCGACTGCGAAAATCCGCCAAACACAAGGTAGGCAAGAGGCTTTGCTGCGCCATAGGCTATGGCGTAACACACCACAATATTTATTATAAATCTTATAACCTCTTTAATGGATTTTTGGGTTTGCCTGAAGGTATAATATTTATTTAAAAAATAGCTTACAACACTGCCCACAACATAATTGGCGGCGGTGGATATTCCATAACCTACTCCACACAGATTGTAAAGTAAAAACATAACTCCGTTACCCACAAGGGTATTTATTATGCCAACAAGCAAGAATTTAAGTGTAATTTTATCAACAATTTTTTTCATAATTTCCCCTCACCCGAATATTATAACATATTTTTACTCTTTGTCAAACTTCAATTGAAAATTAATTGGCTAATTTGAAATTTAGGTCAAAAAACACTTGACATATCCGCTTTAAAAGTGTAAAATAACTTTAGCCAGAGCATTTAAACTTGAACCAGGTTTTGAAACACAAATTTTTCGCTCTACTGCGTTAAAAGCCTCGCAAATCCAAAAGGATTTGCTGCGTTTTTGCCTTGTATAACAAAAAATTAGTTATTTACAAAACTCTTTGACCTTAAATGTGCGATTTTTATAGTAGATTTTGGTGAAGAGAATTTCATAAGGCTTTCGCCTATGAAGTTTGATGAGCCAAAAGATACCTAAAAATAGCCATTTAAGGCTGATTCGAGTTTGAATGCTCTGGCTAATATGTTTAAATGCGTTTGAGCAGAAAGAGTAGAATGGAGAAAAGCCTTCAGAGAGCCGTTGGTTGGTGCAAAACGGTGGTAATATCCCTTTGAAGTTCATTCTGCGAGCTGTGTGTTGAAAGGCGTTTTGCCAAAGTAGGCACAACGGGTGCGACCGTTACATCGCTAAGGCTTGAATTGAGCCTAATAAGGTGTTTGCTGTGAGGCTAACACAAAGCAGAGTGGTACCACGAATAATGTTCGTCCCTGTAATCGGGGGCGAATTTTTTATTCAAAATTTTAAATTTTAAAAATAAAATCAATTAAAATATTTTTGAAAGGATATGTTTTTATGCAGCAAAAGCTGGAAGAAATCAGAGTAGCGGCAAAAGCCGAGCTAGCCGCCGCTGAGGATGCCAAAGCGGTAGATGACCTTCGCGTTCGCTATCTTGGTAAAAAGGGTGAAATCACCGCAATTTTAAAGCAAATGGGCAGTCTTTCTGCCGAGGAGCGTCCCAAGATGGGACAGCTTGCCAATGAGGTTCGCGCTGATATTGAAAACGCCATTGCAGTAGCTATGAGCGAAATGAACGCAAAGGCTTTAAAGCTCCGCTTGGAAAAGGAAGCCTTGGATGTTTCCATCCCCGGTAAAACCGACGAGGTAGGCTCTCTCCACCCACTTAACAGCACACTTAACAAGCTTATTGACATCTTTAAATCAATGGGCTTTGATGTTGTAGACGGCCCCGAAATTGAAACCGATTACTATAATTTTGAGGCTCTTAATGTTCCTCAGGACCACCCCGCCCGCGATATGCAGGACACCTTCTATTTAACCGAAAATATGCTTCTTCGCACCCAGACCTCCGCAACCCAAATCCGTACAATGGAAAAGCGCACGCCCCCCATTCGTATGATTTGCCCCGGTAGAGTTTACCGTTCTGATGATGTAGACGCAACCCATTCTCCCGTTTTCCATCAGGTAGAAGGTCTTGTTGTAGATAAGGGCATTACAATGTGTGACCTTAAAGGCACCTTGGAAACAATGGCTAAAGAAATCTACGGAAGTGATACCAAGGTTAAATTCCGTCCCTCCTTCTTCCCCTTCACCGAGCCCAGCGTTGAGGTTGATGTTTCCTGCTCGGAATGTGGCGGCAAGGGTTGCAGAGTTTGTAAGGGTAGCGGTTGGATAGAAATTCTCGGCGCAGGTATGGTGCATCCCAAGGTGCTTGCAGGCTGTGGAATTGACCCCGAGGAATATTCAGGCTTTGCCTTTGGTATTGGTCTTGACCGCCTTACCACCACCCGTCATAAAATAAGTGATATTCGTCTGCTTTTTGAAAACGATTTGCGTTTTCTTAAACAGTTTTAATTAAGGGGGATATTATAATGAAGGTTTCTTTAGAACAGCTTAAAACTTATGTTGAAATAAATGTCCCCGCCGTGGAGCTTTGCGACCGTATGGTTATGGCAGGCTTTGAGGTGGAGGAAGCCATCAACACCGCCGACACTATGGAAAATGTTGTCGTTGGTAAAATTTTGGAGATTACTCCTCACGAAAATTCCGACCACCTTGTTATTTGTCAGCTTGATGTTGGCTTAGGTGAGCCCGTGCAGATTGTAACGGGTGCCGATAATGTTTTTGTTGGCGCTTATGTACCCGCCGCCCTTCACAACTCCAAGCTTCCCAACGGAATGAACATTAAAAGCGGTAAGCTCAGAGGTGTTGCTTCAAACGGTATGCTTTGCAGCGGTGAGGAGCTTTGCATTACCGAGGACGACTATGAAGGCGCAAGTGTAAACGGTATCCTCATTTTAAAGGGTGAGCCTACCCCAGGTACCGATATGCGTGATATTTTAGGCTTAAATGACTGGATAATAGATTTCAAAATTACCGCTAATCGCCCCGATTGTCAAAGCATTTTGGGTATTGCAAGAGAGATTGGTGTTGTTCTTGGCACCAATTTCAACCCCCCCGTACCCACCTTCGAAACGGTTGGCGACGATATTAACAACTATATGAAGCTAGAGGTTAGAAATTATGACCTCTGCCCCCGCTATGTTGGTAGATTTGTTAAAAATCTTAAAATCGCCCCCTCCCCCGCTTGGATGAAGCGCGCCTTAAAGGCTTCGGGTATGCGCCCCATTAACAACATTGTAGATATTACAAACTTTGTTATGCTTGAAACAGGTCAACCCCTCCACGCCTTTGATTACCGCGATATTAAGGGCGGTCAAATCATTGTAAGAACCGCAACCGATGGCGAAAAAATCACCACCCTTGATGACAAAGAGCATACCTTAACCACCGATATGCTGGTTATTGCCGATGCCGAAAATCCCTCCTGCCTTGCAGGTATTATGGGCGGTCTTAACAGTGAAATCAAGGACGACACCACCAACCTTTTCTTGGAGTCGGCTAAATTCCGCCGTGATAGTGTTCGCCGAACCGCCAGAGCTTTAGGTGTGCGTACCGAATCAAGTGCAAGATATGAGCGCGGCACCGATATTATGAACACCGAATACGCCTCCAACCGCGCATTACAGCTTATTTATGAGCTGGGCGCAGGTGAAATTGTAGATGGTGTTTTGGATGCTAACAACGGTCTTCCCGCCGAGCGTGAGCTTAGCGTTAGCGTTAACAAAATCAATGCTCTTTTAGGTTTACAAATCCCCACCCAGACTATGGTGGATATTCTTAACAGTCTTCACATTCCCACCACCCTTGATGGCGACACCCTTAACTGCCGTATCCCCTCCTTCCGCGACGATATTGAATATATGGCTGATATTGCCGAGGAGGTTATGCGAATTTACGGCTACGACCATATTGTTGGCACACCCATCAGCGGTGCGGTGCTCAGAGGTACCGTTACCCCCGAGCGCGCCCTTGATGATAAAGTAAAAGAGTTACTTACTGCAAACGGAATGTACGAAATTGCAACCTATTCCTTTATTGGTTCCCATTCTATTGATGTTTTAGGTCTTCCTGCCGATGATGCAAGACAAAACGGCATTAAAATTCTCAACCCCTTGGGTGATGAATATTCGGTAATGCGTACACAGCTTGTAACCTCAATGCTTACGGTTGTTTCCACCAATATGAACCGCAAAAACGCAAATGCAAGACTTTTTGAAATCTCCAAGCGTTTTGTTCCCAAAGCCTTGCCTATGACCGAGCAACCCGACGAGCTTAAAACCCTCTGCCTCGGTGCCTATGGCGAAAAGGAGGATTTTTACACCTTAAAGGGTATTGTAGAGCAGGTTATGGCGCTTTGCGGAGCCGATGCTAAGTTTGAACGCTCGGATGAACCCTATCTCCATCCCGGCAGAGCCGCAAAGGCTACCGTAAACGGAAAAACCGTTGCCGTATTTGGTGAGGTTCATCCCGAAACTGCCGATAAATTTGATTTAAATGCAAGGGCATACATTGCCGAAATTTATTTGGATAGGCTTGCAGACTGCGACACTCCTTTGGTAATTTATTCACCTCTGCCACGCTTCCCCGCAGTTAGCCGCGACCTCGCACTTCTTTGCGATTCAAAAATTCCTGTTGGCGATATGCTTGATACAATCAAAAAAGCGGGCGGAAAATTGTTGGAGTCCGTATCTATTTTCGATATTTACGAGGGCTCACAAATCCCCGAAGGCAAAAAGAGTGTAGCCTTCAGCTTAACACTTCGCTCGGCAGAAGCCACCCTTACCGACGAACAGATTGAAACGGTTATGAACAAGGTAATTAAGAAGCTTGCCGATATGGGCGCAGAGCTTAGAAGGTAAAGATTATTTAATATTTTATTAAATATCTTAAAAACTCTTGAAAAATATACCGTTTTAGTATACAATAATATAAAGGTCTTTTAGGAGAGTGATATAAAATGGAAAAAATGGATAGAACAATGACCTTTTCTCTGGGTAATGATCGCGAGCGTGAAATCAGGGAAATTCTGCTTACGGTTTATAACGCGCTTAAGGAAAAGGGTTATAATCCTGTAAATCAAATGGTGGGTTATATTTTGTCTGAGGATCCTACCTATATCACCACACACAACAACGCAAGGAATCTCATTCGCAGAATTGACCGTGATACTCTGCTTCAAACCCTTGTGAAATATTATATGACCAACTAAAACCTACTTTTAAGAAAGGAAGGAAGGAAATATGGCAGAGCAGTTTCTTACCTATAAAGGTCGCCCACTGGTGCGCGGTGGAAACACCATTTACTACGGTAATATGTCAGACGAATTTGTATGCGTGCTTCAAATTTTAAGTGAAAAGGAAGAAAACGGCGAACAGGTTCCTGATAAAATCCAGATACAGCTTCTTAAAACCGATCCCGAAATTCCCATTATGGAGCGTTTTGTTAAAAACGGTGAAAGGCGCGGTCTTTCCAACGCAATGGAAATTGCCACAATATGGCTTGAACGCGCTTTAAAGGAGCAATAGTAAAAATTTCCAACTCCACGGTATCGTTTTTGTTACCGTGGAGTTCTTATTACAATAAATATTGCAAAAACAAAGCTTTTGTGGTAAAATATTAATAGTCAACAAAAGGAGTGATGCTTTTTGAGTGAAAAAGAAATTAAAACTGCTATTAGCAATGCAGAAATGTCACTAATTATGGAAGGCTTTTCTATTAATGAACATACAAAATCCCTTTGTGAGAAACTTTTAACAAAAGAAATTACTATGGCTGAATATATATCTGTTGTTAAACAAAAGGCTGGTATAACTGCGTAATGGGATATAGTACAAAAATTAGTGATAATAATTGTTATGAAGGCACAACCTGTTTGATTAATAAATTCAATATTAAAGATGATAAAAAATTATCGGAAATAGAAGTGGATATAACATTTGCTAAAACCGCAATTTTAGAAAGTGAATCTGCAAATCCGCCTTTTGATTTTGAATATTATAAAAGTATACATCGCTTTTTGTTTAATGATTTGTATTCTTGGCAGGTGAACTTCGTAAAACTGATATCTCAAAAAAAGGAACGTCATTTTGTTCTGTGAAAGAACTTAACGATAAATTCGAAAGATATTTGTATGATCCTAATACAGTTGAATGTAGTGAACATATAGAACCTTTGTGTTATGATTTAACGCTTGAGGTTACCAAGGAATTGATTGATACAATCCCCACTGGTGCTGTGGTAGCATATTGTAGCAGATAAATTTGTTATTAAACGAAAAAGAGGTAAAGCAATGTCAATTTTGAATGGAAATATTAGTCTTGATGTTACGTTTCCTATATCAATGCCTTTTGGCGCCCAGATGGAGGAAATAACTTGCATACCAGAACTTTCATTAACTGCAGCGGCTTTAGATAAGCAGACGCTCATTTGTGGTGGACAAGGTGTAATTTCACTTCATAATATAGGTAAAAACGGTAATTCTAAAGAAATTTCCTCTTTGAAAATATTTGGTAATGCTAGACAGATTGGCGTATATAATGGTTTTGCTTATGTTAGTACTAGGGAAAGCGGCGTTTCGGTATGTGACCTTACCAATCCACAAAATCCTATTTTAGCCTATCAAATTGATTCTTTGGAATTGGCAACCGGTATTGCGGTTGCTAATGGTGTACTAGCTATCACAAACAGGCATATGGGTTGTGAGTTATATGACGTACGTGATCCATATCATCCTAGACGTCTTAACGATTTTCAATGTGGTGAAGCACAATCTGTTTACTTATACGAAAATCTGGCAATCGTGAGTCATTGGATGGGGCGCGAAGCCGCCATTTTTGATATTTCTAATCCAATGGATATTCAAAGAATTTCAAGTTTTTCTGTTGATGGTTTTGCTGATGGCGTTTGCGTTATTAAGCATGACGAGCGGCTTATTTGTCTTGTTGGAACAGGACATCATGCAACACGTTTGAAAAATCGTCGAAAATATAAAGATTTTGCTTTTGTAACAGCAGAAATGATAGCTGAGGGTTATGGTGGTGGTCATGGTGTTGAAATTTTTGATATTACCAATCCTTCAATGCCCGAATGGTTATCAACTCTTAAAACTCCGCCTCTTTTTGGTGGACTTGATACTTGGCTTGTTTATTCTGATGGTGAAAGTTGTGTTTTTACCGATTCTATGAACGGCATATTTACAATTTCACTTGATGATATTACTAATCCACAGTTTACGGGATATTATAAATTAAAACCGCTTGCATATCAAAAAGTCACTTCGCCATCTGTGCAAGTACAAACCGCTAGCATAACAGGTGCGGCTTCGGTGAATGGCTTTTTATGTGCAGCGTCCAACGATGATGGTGTTCATATTTTAAAACCTAACCATCATATTAATGGATTTCTTTCGCCTAAAGCAACCATTGATTTTGACGTAGAACCAACAAATTCTTCTGCTTTCTATAGTTCTTTAGGGCAGATTCATAACTTCGTGGAATATAATGGACGTGTGTATTGTGCTTCAGGTGAGTTGGGTGTTGAGGTAATAGATTTAAATGGTAATTTACTTTACGTAAATGCTACTAGTGGAATTTGCCATGATGTTTGTTTGCACGAAGGAAGGCTATATACTGCTGAAGGTGATATGGGTGTTGCTTGCTACGATGTAACAGAAACACTTACAGAGCACTCGCGTATTACAGATATTGGATGTGTTAGACAAATCGTGGAAGCAGGCGCTGGCCTTGTGATACAAATCGGTTATATAAAAATATCAAAGTTAACTGCAATTGATGGAAAACTTGTGCTTTCGGATGGTGATGCCATAGCTAGTATGTTATATCATAGGCATTTATCTCGTACACAAGCAGGGAGTTACACGGTTGCAATGCCATCAAGTCAAGGTGCACTTATTCTTGAAACTAATGAAGGTGTACAAAAGGTTGCTTCTCTAGGTATTCAATCCTGCTCATTCGCAGACGGTGCTTGTGGTTATAAAGATAAATTAATAGCATTGTTTAGAGGTAAATATTTATGTTTGGATGACCCGAAAGATATATCAAAGCCTTTTAATGGTAATGATATAGAAGGTGCATTACTTTCGGGAATACCATACGTATTAGGTGATACTCTTGTTATTCTTAATCGTTGCACAGGTGTAATTGAATTACTCGACATATCCGATGAATACAACCCCAAATTTATAAAACGTATAAAAACAAGCGGCTATCCCGAAGCTTGTAGTGTTATTAATGAAGAGATTTATGTAGCTATGGGCTTTGGAGGAATATTAAAAATATAAAATTTAAAATCTTATTTGGTTTTTGCGATGGAGTTAAATGCACATAAGGGATATGAGTTTATTTGAAAATCGTTCAGTGGAATAGAATAGGTAGGCATCTAATTGCAATTAAAAAATCCGCTCTTTGCGTGTTAACCCAAGAAGCGTTGACGATTATTCAGAAGGCACAAATTGCAATAAATTCATTTACGTTACTGAGGGAAAAGGAATGTGTGTTTCCCTGGAAAAAGAGCGTTTGATGGTAGGTTCAGGAATGTTAATATATGTACCTCAAGAAGAAAAGATGAAAATTGAGTGGAGCGAGGATGCAAATATTATATTTTTGGATTTTGTGGTAGAGGATTCACAAACAAGCGAACTTTTGAAGTTTGATAATAATACACAACTTGTTTTTAGCCAAACCCCTCCAAGAATTAGGGAGATTTTTGAGCATATGGCTAGATTTTTCCCTTCTGTGGAAAGAGGTACTTTGCTACGCTGTCAAAAACTGTTTTTTGATTTGTTGTATGAATTTTCATTGTTTATTCCAAAATAGTAGATTTTTATCAGATAACTAATTTTTTGCATCCATTTAGGGAAGGAAACGGTAGAACACAAAGAATTTTTATTTCAAAAATCATAAAATATAACGGTTATGAATTTAATTTTTCTAATATTGATCCGGATTTATTAATGATCGCCACAATTAAATCTGCAAATGGCGTATCTGATGATTTATATGATATATTTAGTGAAAAAATCAAATAATGAATAATTTTTTATAGAAATTATCAAACAAAATCCCTTGCAAAAATTAATACTTTATGCTATAATAATTACGTAATCTGACATAAAGGTTTTCTCCTGAGTGAAAGATGCCAAATATTATATGTAACTTTTTGGCTATACTTCGGGAGAGGTATAGCCATTTTTGTATTTCGTTTATGCAATGGATAAATTAAAATTCAAAATGCTGAGTTCAAAATGCAGAATTTTTGAACAATCCCTTGGGGCGTCGAGGGCAATTTGACAATTCAGCATTCATAATTCAGCATTCAGCATTTAAAAGGAGTGTTCATATGGAAACCAGAGTTGCTGTAATGGGTATTATTGTGGAGGATACCTCCTCGGTAGAGGAATTAAACGCTCTTTTGCACCATTACGGAAAATTCATAATAGGCAGAATGGGGCTTCCCTATCGCGAAAAAAACATAAACATTGTATCCATAGCCATTGATGCCCCGCAGGACGAAATTGCTTCCCTTTCGGGTAAAATCGGCAAGTTAAAGGGGGTAAGCGTTAAAACCGCCTACTCAAATGTGATAACCAATGAATAAAATTAAAGAGCTTATAAACAAGCTAAATCAAAACCACAGCCTTTCTTTAGAGGAATATGAAGCTCTTATTTCGGGCTATTCCAAAGAAAACGCTGAATATGCCGCTGCATTGGCAGTAGAGCAGAGAAAAAAATACTACAAAAACCATATTTACATTCGCGGACTTGTTGAGGTAAGCAACATTTGTAAAAATGACTGTTATTACTGTGGTATTCGCCGTTCCAATAAAAGGTGTGACCACTACCGCCTTACCAAGGAGGACATTTTAGCCTCGGCTAAAGAGGGCTACGCTTTAGGCTTTCGCACCTTTGTAATGCAGGGTGGCGAGGATAAAAAATTAACCGACGAATTTTTGGTGGATGTAATAAAAGGTCTTAAAAGCCTTTATCCCGACTGTGCAATTACTCTCTCCCTTGGCGAGCGAAGCTATGAAAGCTACGCGGCTTTAAAATCGGCAGGTGCCGACCGCTATTTGCTCCGTCACGAAACGGCAGATAGGGAGCATTACGGTAAACTGCACCCAAAAGATATGTCCTTCGATGCCCGAATGGAATGTCTTAAAAATCTTAAAGGCTTGGGGTATCAGGTTGGGTGCGGATTTATGGTAGGCTCCCCATATCAAACCGTCCAAACCCTTGCAAAGGATTTAAAATTTATTGAAGAATTTGCCCCCGATATGTGCGGTATAGGCCCCTATCTCACCCACAGCGACACCCCCTTTAGAGATATGCCGTCGGGCAGCTTAGAGCTTACCCTTTATCTGCTATCCATAATACGGTTAATCAACCCAACCCTGCTTTTACCCGCCACAACGGCGCTTGGTACAATCCACGAAAAGGGCAGAGAAATGGGAGTTTTAGCGGGTGCAAATGTAATAATGCCAAACCTTTCACCTATTAGTGTTAGGAAGAAATATCTCCTTTATGATAATAAGGCTTGCACGGGTGATGAGGCGGCAGAAAGCATTAAAAACCTTAAAGAAAGTATGAAATCAATCGGTTATGAAGTGGTAACCGCCCGTGGAGACCGGACTGGTACGGTTTAATACGAATAGGTTTTGTGCATTTGGCAAAAAACTCACTTAGTGTCCATATAGATAGCGGTAAATTGAAAATTAACAGAAAAGAGGAAATTTTTATGGCAAATTACAATCCAAAATCACTCAAAGCAGAGGAATTTATAAACGACGGCGAAATTTTAGAAACCCTGAAATATGCCGAGGAAAACAAAAACAATGTGGAGCTTATTGACTCCCTTTTAGAAAAGGCGCGTCCTAAAAAAACCGAGCTGGGTGTTACCTGCGCAGGTCTTACCCACCGCGAGGCATCGGTGCTTTTAGCCTGCGAAATCCCCGAAAAAATAGAGGCTATGTACGCCCTTGCCGAGGAGATAAAGCAGGCATTTTACGGCAACCGAATTGTAATGTTTGCCCCTCTTTATCTTTCAAACTACTGCGTAAACGGTTGTACCTACTGCCCCTATCACTACCAAAATAAACATATTTGCCGTAAAAAGTTAACTCAGGAGGAGGTTCGCGCAGAGGTTATTGCTTTGCAGGATATGGGACACAAGCGTCTTGCCATTGAGGCGGGTGAGGATCCCGTAAACAACCCCATTGAGTACATTTTGGAGTGCATTGACACCATCTACAGCATCCACCACAAAAACGGTGATATTCGCCGAGTTAATGTAAATATTGCCGCCACAACGGTGGAAAATTACCGCAAGCTTAAGGATGCGGGAATTGGCACCTATATTCTTTTTCAGGAAACATATCACAAGGAAAGCTATGAGGCACTTCATCCCACAGGACCTAAGCACAATTATGCCTACCACACCGAGGCAATGGACCGCGCTATGGAGGGTGGAATTGACGATGTAGGTCTTGGCGTTTTATTCGGACTAGAGCTTTACAAGTATGAATTTGCGGGACTTTTAATGCACGCCGAGCATCTTGAGGCGGTGCACGGTGTTGGCCCTCACACCATAAGCGTACCCCGTCTTAAAAAGGCGGACGACATTGACCCCGACCAATTTGACAACGGTATTTCGGACGACATTTTTGAAAAGATAATCGCCTGTATCCGCATTGCGGTGCCCTACACAGGTATGATAATTTCCACTCGTGAGAGCGAGGCGGTTCGTGGTAGAGCCTTAAACCTTGGTATTTCCCAAATAAGCGGTGCCTCCCGCACCTCTGTTGGCGGCTACACCGAGGAGGAACGCCCCCACGATTCCGAGCAGTTTGATGTTTCCGACCAACGCACTCTTGATGAGGTTGTTCGTTGGCTTATGGAGCTTGACCACATCCCCTCCTTCTGCACCGCCTGTTACCGCGAGGGCAGAACGGGTGACCGATTTATGCAGCTTTGCAAGACAGGTCAAATTTTAAACTGCTGTCATCCCAACGCCCTTATGACACTTACCGAGTATTTAGTGGATTACGCATCCCCCGAAACCCAAAAGGTAGGTTTTGAGCTTATCGAGAAAGAACTAGCTAAAATCCCCAAAGATAAGGTGCGCCAAATCGCAAAGGATAATATTGAACAAATTAAAGCTTCAAACCGCCGAGATTTCCGTTTTTAAAACGCCTGGCGTTCAACCCCAAATTTATCGGTTCTGCATTTTGTATTCAGAATTCAGAATTTATAAGCTTATCTATCTGCGACCAATCAATGGAACCCTTTTCAATATTTTTTCTCTCGCGCCCACGCGCGCCATTATTCTTTACATTATTTACATTCTTTTCTTTCTTATATTGTGGCGATTTGTTGGTGAATTGTTGGTTATTTGTTGGCGATTTGGTGGTAAAAAAATAATCGCTATTTTGCGTTTTGTCCCAATTTAAAAGGGTTATAACCGAATATTTGTTGGTGGCTTTGATGGCGATTTCTCCCGTACTTTCAAGATTTGCAAGGGCGGTTCTGACCATACTTTCGCTTAGCCAGAGCATTCAAACTCGAATCAGCCTTAAATGGCTATTTTTAGGTATCTTTTGGCTCATCAAACTTCATAGGCGAAAGCCTTATGAAATTCTCTTCACCAAAATCTACTATAAAAATCGCACATTTAAGGTCAAAGAGTTTTGTAAATAACTAATTTTTTGTTATACAAGGCAAAAACGCAGCAAATCCTTTTGGATTTGCGAGGCTTTTAACGCAGTAGAGCGAAAAATTTGTGTTTCAAAACCTGGTTCAAGTTTAAATGCTCTGGCTATCCCAAGTGCGGCGGACAGCTTTTTTCTGCCCGTTATAAGCTGACCTTTTTTAAGGTTTTCCTTTTTCCACTCGGTTTCTTTAAACGCCGCTTGGGTTAGCAAATAAATGTAAACCCTTAAAACATTGGCATCGGCAAACCACCGCCAGCTTGTAATTTCTCTGGGTAATTTTACAAATCCTTCCTGCATAGTGTTTCTCCTTGAATTGGTTTTTCAAAGAGATAATACCACAAATAATTTTTCTTTTCCCCCCACCATTTAAAGGGTTCGCGAAGTGATAGTTATAAACTATAAGTTAAATAAAGGAGCGTATTAATGAGTTTAAACAATGTTGTTTCCGCCGAGAGGCTTCACATAGGCTTTTTTGGACTCCGTAATGCAGGTAAATCCAGCCTGGTTAATGCCGTTACGGGGCAAAAGCTATCATTAGTTTCAGATATTAAGGGCACCACCACCGACCCCGTTCAAAAGGCAATGGAGCTACTCCCCTTAGGACCTGTGGTTATAATTGACACCCCCGGTATTGATGATGAGGGTGACCTTGGCAAAATGCGTGTTGAACGCGCCCGACAGATACTTTCCAAAATTCATATTGCGGTGCTTGTTACCGATGCCCAAAAAGGATTTTCCTCAGCCGAAAATGACCTTATTTCCCATTTTAAGCAGAAAAACATCCCCTTTATAATTGCAAAAAACAAGGCGGATTTATTAAGCGAAATTCCTGTTTCTAAGGATAACGAGATTTTTGTCAGCGCGGTGGACGGCACCAATATTAACCAGCTTAAGGAAAAAATTGCCGCCCTTTCAAAGGATGTGGGTAATAATAAAAAAATCCTTGCCGACCTTGTAAAACAGGGCGACAGGGTGATTTTAGTGGTGCCTATTGACGAGTCCGCCCCCAAGGGCAGACTTATTTTACCACAGCAGCAAACAATCAGGGAGCTTCTTGAAATCGGCGCCTTAACGGTGGTTGTAAAGCCCGAGGAATTAGCAGACACCCTTGGCGAATTTAAGACTCCCCCAAGGCTTGTTATAACCGACTCCCAAGCCTTTGGCGAGGTGCAAAAAATCGTCCCGAAAAACATCCACCTAACCTCCTTTTCCATACTTTTTGCCCGTTACAAGGGCGATTTGGAGCGCGTTACCAAGGGTGCTTTTGCTCTTGATAGCCTAAAGGACGGCGACACTCTGCTTATCTCCGAGGGTTGCACCCATCACCGCCAATGCAAGGACATTGGTAGCGTAAAAATCCCCACTTGGGTGAAAAATCATTCGGGCAAGAAGCTTAATTTTGAATTTACATCGGGCGGGGAATTTCCCGACGACCTTTCAAAATACGCCCTTGTTATACATTGCGGTGGCTGTATGCTTAACGAAAGAGAGATGCAAAACCGCCTTGAAAGGGCAGAAAGCGCGGGTGTTCCCATTACCAATTACGGCACCGCCATTGCCCATATGCACGGAATTTTAAAAAGGTCTTTAGAGATTTTTAATAAATAGTTTTCATTCAGTTTTCGGAGGAATAAATATGGAATTTTTCAAAAACGCCCTTCCCGTTTGGGAAGAAAATTCAAAAGCGCAAATGAACATTACAATGGGCTTTTACACTTCTGTAATGGGTGTGGAAAATGCAGTTTTAAGAATTGCCACATCAGGCTTTTACAGAGTTTTTGTAAACGGCGAGTTTGTAACCCACGGCCCCGCAAGGTGCGCCCACGGTTATTTTCGTGTTGATGAGCTTGATTTATCCCTTAAAAACAGTAAAAATCACATAGCCGTAGAGGTTGTGAATTATTATATAAATAGCTTTGAGAGTCTTAGACAGGAAGGCTTTGTTCAAATGGAGCTTGAGGCAGATAACCAAATCCTTGCCGCCACAGGCAAAGACGGCTTTAATAGCTTCCTTCTTACCGAGCGTGTTAGAAAATTAGAGCGCTTTGGATATCAGCGTCCTATGAGTGAGGGCTACCGCCTAACGCCTGATGCATATAACTGGCGAATGGGTTCAGACTCCCCGAATGCAGTTCCCGTTAAGGTTATGGTATCAAGTGCCGTAAACCTTCTTCCGCGCGGAATTTCTCCCTTCAAATTCCCTATTGCTACCCCCTGTCAAAGCCTTTCAAGAGGCGAATTTGTTCAAAATCCCGAGCTTAATAAAAATGCCGAAAAGCCTCGTTCCATTTCAATGCTTGGCACCCCCGATAACGGTGACCCTTGCGGCTTTGCCGAGGAGGAGCTTGAATACATTTTAAGCGAGGACACAAAAAAATGGCAGGTTACAAACAGTAAACCTACCAATTGTGAATATTCGGGCGAAACAAATCTATCCGGTGGCGAATTTGAGGTTTTTTCTCTTAAAACAGAAAAAACAGGCTTTATTGCCGCACATATTACCTGCAAAAAGGCGGGAACCCTTTACTTTGCAGTAGACGAAAGACTAACCGCCGATTTAGATGTTAACCCCAACAGTATGGGCTGTATGAATGCCATAAGACTGGATTTAACCGAAGGCGAATACCCCTTCCAAACCGCCGTTGCCTTTGGCTTTAAATATTTTAAAATTGCCGCCTTTTCGGGCGAATTTACGGTTGAAGGCTTTAGAGTTTTAGAGCTTACCTGCCCCGAAAAAATAAAGGTGGATTATAAGGGCTCTAACCCCAAAATCCAAAAGGTGTTTGATGCCGCGGTGGAAACCTTTAAGCAAAACGCGGTGGATATTTTTATGGATTGCCCCACAAGAGAGCGCGCGGGCTGGCTTTGTGACAGCTTTTTCACCGCCAGAACCGAAAATTATTTAACGGGCGATAACGCAATTGAGCGCAATTTTTTAGAAAACTTCCGTCTGCCCGAAGATTTTCGGTTTTTGCCAAAGGGAATGGTGCCAATGTGCTACCCCGCCGATGCTTTAAGGGGTGAATTTATTCCCAACTGGGCAATGTGGTTTGTGGTAGAGCTTGAGGATTATCTGCTCAGAACGGGTGACAAGGAGTTTGTTTTACCCTTTAAAAAGCGTGTTTATGACCTTCTTGACTATTTTGAAGGCTTTGAAAATTCCGACGGACTCCTTCAAAATCTCGAGAATTGGGTGTTTGTTGAATGGTCAGAGGCTAACAGCTTTGTTCAGGATGTAAACTTCCCAAGTAATATGATGTACGCCAAAATGCTTCGCTCGGTATATGCACTTTTTGGTGATTTGAAGGCGCTTCAAAAGGCAGAAAAACTTAAAGAAATCATAAAAGTCCGTTCCTTTGACGGCGAATTTTTCATTGATAATGCCATTTTAAAGGATGGCGAATTAAAGCTTACAAGCAACCGCAGTGAAACCTGTCAATACTACGCATTTTTCACGGGTGTTGCAACTCCCAAAAGCCATCCCGAGCTTTGGAACAGACTTTTAACCGAGTTTGGCCCCGACCGAAAGGAAAAGGGGCTTTGGAAGGAAATTTGGCATAGTAATGCCTTTATAGGCAATTTCTTGCGTCTTGAACTCCTACTCAGAGAGGGTAAATATCAGCAACTGCTTGACGAATGTGTAGGCTATTTTGAATATATGGCAGACCGTACAGGTACCCTTTGGGAAAACCAAACCGACCACGCAAGCTGTAACCACGGCTTTGCATCCTACGCGGCGGTGTTTATTTTAGAGGCAGAAAAAAATCTAAAAAAGGTATGATATCCCCTCTAAAATCACAAGATGCAACGGGTAAAATATGTAAAAGAAATACTTCATTTTAAGTCTTCCTCTTTTACCCGAATAAAACAATAAAAACACAAGGGCGAAAAGTCCGTACATCTGTACCCAAGCATATTTTAGTCCTAAAAGTATAAGGCATACGCTCAGTAATAAAAGATGTAAAAATCTATTATCCGCCATTTTTAAAAAAGCAACATTTTTGGTTTTGGGCGCCTTAAAAAGGCTAACCGAAAGGGGTGTCATACATCCCCAAAAGCCGTAATCTATGGTAATGAGCCGATTTAAAACATAAATTCCAACCAAGGTCAAGGCGAAAAGGCAAGCTGCAAAGCATTTTTTAATCAGGCTCTTTTGGGCAGAAAACAAGGTGCTTTTCATATATTGCAGTGCGAAAATAGCAATTATTGCAATGGAAAAGCTAATAAGCACATTTTGTTTTTGGGGTCCCCTTGCTATGTACAACGCAAGCTGACAGACCGCCCCTAATATGAAAACAGATAAAAAATATTTAAGCTTGTTTTTTGTGTGTTCACAGCCCTCGGCAATCATAAAGGCAAAAATAGGGAAAGAAATTCTTCCTATAATGCGCAAGAATATGACTTCGGGAAAAAGAATAACCCCAATATGGTCAATAAGCATTGTAACGGCACCGATAATTTTTAAAGCGTTACCGCTTAAGCCAAGATTAATGTTAAAAAGGTTTGGCAAAATATAACCCCCCATTGTCGGATTTACGAGTATTTTAACGAAGCAGAGCGAAAATTATGTGTTTCAAAACTCGGTTTGAGTTTGAATGCTCTGGCTAGACAACTATTTTACTTATTATAATTTATTTATTGAATTTTATCAATAACTAAAAGGAAAATGATTATGAATAATGAAATTACAGTTTTAAGAGGTCCCGACCGAATAAGAAAGCGTCCCGCCGTTGTTTTTACGGACGACGGAATTGTTGGTACCACCAACGCGGTAAAATCACTTTTAAGGATATTTGTTGGCGAGGCGGCACTTGGAAAATGCAGTAAAATATCTTTTTTTGAAAACCAAGACGGCTCCTTTACGGTAGAAAGCTTTGACAAAGGCTTTGCGCTGGGAGAAAAAACGGTAGAGGGCAAGCCCCTATGGTATTATGATTTTTGTGAATTTTTTGTCCCCGACGAAAATCCCGATGACCAATTCATATTTGACACCGACTCCCCCTCTTTATACGGCGAGGATGAGGAAATTTATCAAAGCATTGCGGGTGACCCTTTTTTTGATATCACCTGCGTTCAGTTTGCAACCGAATTTTTTAATGTAGAGGTTTTGCGCAATAATACCTTAAAAAAGCTCAACTTCAAAAAGGGATACCCCCGAGGTGAGCTTGTAAAAGCCCCCTCCAAGGGTGAAAGCTACACTAAAATCACCTTTAAGCTTGATTCAGAGGTCTTTAAAACAAGCGAGATTTTGCGTGATGAAATTGTAAGCTTTTTACAAATCACCGCCGCAAGCACACCCAATTTAATCTGCGAATATACAGATATTGATAAAACTCATCTAACCTTTAACTACCCAAACGGAATTTTAGACTACATAGCAAACCACCCCGAAACAAAGCAGGAAATTTTCGAAAACGAAATCGGCGCAACGGGTAAGGACCGCTATAACAAAAAGGACTATTCCGCCAATTTAAAGGTGTATGTCGCCCCCTGCAAATGGTGGGGCTTTACCCTGCACATTCACAATCACGAAAGGGTGGACACTCCCCTTTCCGCCCCCGAAAAAAGCCTTATAAAATACTTTAATTGGCAAATTGGTTCAGAGGCTAACAAAAAAACAGATGACAAAACCGTAAAAGAAAATTTTTGCCTTATTTTGGAAAGCAAATGCGAAAACACAGCCACCCTATGGGAAACCGCCCGAAAACAAAAAATCGCAAACACAATGCTAATAAATATGTCAGAGGATATTTTGAATGATGATTTTGGGTATTGGCTAAAGAAAAATAAGGAAACAATTTTAAAAACATTTAGCGAATAAAAAACGAATTAATATAAATATTCGTCATAAAATACTGTAAGAACAATGAATTTCAACGCCGATTTTAGTTGATTTTAATAATTTTTAAAATATCCTCAAAAAAAGTTAAAAAAACGCTTGACAATTCGGAGTTAAACCATTATAATAATTTAGTCACATGGCGGCATAGCTCAGTTGGCTAGAGCATTCGGTTCATACCCGAAGTGTCGTTGGTTCAAATCCGACTGCCGCTACCATCCATAGAAGGGGTACTGAAATATTGGTGCCTTTTCATATGGCCCGGTGGTCAAGCGGTTAAGACACCGCCCTTTCACGGCGGTAACACGGGTTCGATTCCCGTCCGGGTCACCATATGCGCCGGTAGCTCAGTTGGATAGAGTGTTTGG
>SVPL01000049.1 GCA_015065925.1 Oscillospiraceae bacterium | reverse complement strand
TTTGTTCTTTTTTGTGAACTATTTGGGGTTCACTTCACGAGTTTCTCTACCTTTTTTATGCGCAAATATTTTTAGATATCTTGTATATGCCGCTTAGGATAATATTTCGTCTGACCCAAAAGCGCGATCCTTATCACGGGGTGAAGATCCTGACGCCAAAGCCGGATCCCATATTCTTACCGGATCCAAGATATGCGGCGATGCATCTTCTTGCAGTGGTATTCGTGGGAAGCTGATCAGGATTTCCGTCGTATTCAACCCCGAAAAGCCGCCAGCAATTGCGGTACTCGGGATCTATCCGCTCTCCGATGATATCAAAATCCGAAAGAAAATCCACCATATTGAGGTGCGGGGGAAGTATTTCCTTAAGCTTGGGATAGAGCAGCCAGGAATTGCAGGTGAAAACGAGGCTCTCGCCCTTGAGGTATTCGGGAAAATGCTTTTTGTAGAACTCGTAAGCGCGCTTGTAGCTATCCTCTCTCAACTCGCGAGGGAATGGACCGCAGGAGGGAATATGCACTGTGATCACGGTATCCCTGGGGTTTACGGTGATGCCGTTCTTTACGTAAGGCGTATCGCCCTCATACGGGCGCGCTACGTATTCAAACCTGCCCAGCTTGAAGATATCGGCGTCAAGAATTCCTTTGAGCCAGCTCTCGGCGAATATGCCCGGCACGCCCTTGACCTCTGTGCATTCGCGGAGCTTATATACGATATCCTCGGCACTTGCAAAGAATAGCTCCTCGCCGTATCCTAGCTCGGCGTATCTTTCGCGTGTTTTCTCTGCCGCCATAACGATAAGGATGAAGCTCAAGGTGTAGGCGTGTATTCTGCTTGCCTCGGAAAGAGAAGCCTTTTTTTCGGCTATCGCATTTATATCGTGATCTGCACCTATATATTCACAGAGAAGCTCCGAGAGACTTTCACGGTGATTTTCCTTAAGCACTTCGGCACTCTTGCGCAGATAGAGCTTTACCTCCTCGGATATATCGTACCTATCCAAAAACTCATTATAAAAGTTAAGCATAATATTCTACTTCTAAAATTCTTATGCTATCGTTGCGAGCATAGCCTTTGTTACCTCGCACTCCATAGGCGTGCCGTTTAAGAATCTTTCGATTTCCTCGGCGGTGTGAAGACCTAATCTTGCAAGGCCGTTTGCGGCAAGGCCGGCAAGGTGAGGGGTGAAGATAACGTTTTTGAGGGTGCGCAGGGGATTTTCAGGGAGGATGGGTTCGGGATCGAACACGTCAAGGCAAGCGTACTTGAGGTTTCCTGCCTTCATAAATTCATAAAGCGCATCCTCGTCAATTACCGAGCCGCGCGCGGTGTTGATGAGCACCGCGTCCTTTTTCATAAGCGGCAGGGTATCCTTGTTGAATATCTTGTCGGTTGCGGCAATGGAGGGGGCGTGTATGGAAAGTATGTCCGATTCGCGAAGCAATTCGTCAAATTCCACCTTTTTACAGCCCATTTCCTCGGCACGCTCCTTGGTTACGTAAGGGTCGTAAAGAAGTATGTTTACGTCAAAGTTGCTTATAAGCTTTATGAAATGACGGCCGACAAATCCCGCACTTACAACACCTACGTTGATGTCGAACAGCTCCTTTGTAAGCGGTCTGTGCTCGTCATAACCGCCGTTATGTATATCGTCGTTTACCTGATAGAAGTTCTTCGAGGCGGAAATGGCAAATCCGAGCGCGGTTTCGGCAACACCGATTCCGAGCGGCTTCGTTGATGCGCAAACTCTAATACCCTTTGCCCAAAGCTCGTCGGTAACTATGGGCTTAACGCTGCCCGCGCCGTGCACAACAAGCTTGAGGTTGGGCGCTTCGTTAAGGATTTCCTCGGTAAACGGAACACTACCCCAGGAAGTGATTGCAATATCAGCATCCTTGATGGTCTTCTTTACGTTTTCGATGCTTGCCTCGCCGTCATTTATAACGACCTCGCCAAGGCTGTAAAGCTTTTTCCAGCCTCTTTCGTTAAATATATCATTCTGCTTTTCTTTGCTTGCGATAACTGCGATTTTCATGGCTGTATCTTCCTTTCATATGGAATTTTCGTATATTCTCTTTATTAATTCAACGGCAATTTTTCCTTGATGCTGATCGCAAAGGTCGGGCACGTCCTCACCGCGTATTGCCTTTATGAAGCGAGTGATCTGGAGCTTATGCCACTTTGTAGGAACGGCTGAAGCATCCTTTTTTCCTTCGCCCTCGGTAACGTCGTAGGTCTCGTCTATTCCGTCCTCCTTGATAACGAGGCGCTCTATCTGTCCGTCACGAATGATAAGCGTGCCGGCGCTTCCGCATATCTCTATTTCGCGGCTGAATCCGGGATAAACCGAGGTCGTTCCCGTTATGATACCAAGCGCACCGCTTTCAAATTCGCATATCGCAACGGCGGTGTCCTCCACCTCGATATCGTGTACAATCGTACGGACCAGGCTCTGACAGGATTTCGGCTTGATTTTGCCGCAGAGGTAGGAGATGACGTCAATGCCGTGAACGCCCTGATTCATAAGCGCTCCGCCGCCGTCCATCTCTTTCGTTCCGCGCCAGCTTCCCTTGTAGTACTCGGGGCTTCTGTAATACTTCATTTGAAGATTGCAAAGCACTATTTTTCCAAGCTTGCCGCTGGCGATAATTTCTTTTGCTCGGATTATATCCGGCTTTTCGCGCAACTGTGAAATTACCATCAGTCGCTTCCCACACTCCTCGCAAGCCGCTATAATTCTGTCACAGTCCTGAACCGTTATTGCCATCGGCTTTTCAAGGATGACGTTTTTCTTCGCACGGAGTGCCTCTATTGCAAGGTCCGCATGCGTTCCGCTCGGTGTGCAGATGCAAACGGCATCAACCTCCTCGGAGTTAAGAAGCTCGCTATAATCGCTAAATGCGCGGACGTTGTATTTCTTCGCAAAATCCGAGGCACGCTCGTAGCTTATGTCCGCCACACCGATAAGTTCTGCGTCCTCTATTTCAAGCACCGAGTTCGCGTGCACGGAGGATATCATTCCGCATCCGTAAATGGCAAAACCTAGTTTCTTATTAGTTCCCATAGCTTTCTCCTTTCTTGGCAATTTCCAAATAATGCTCGGGAGTCACGAACAGACCCTTGCCCGAAAAATTGTCGGCAGGGCGGTATATGATCTCCGAGGTAGCTTCTTCACGCACGGGTAGGTAGTTAAGCATCCTATCCCAGTTCGTGTAATTCTGCGCACCGTTCGACTCCATAATGCCTATTTTCATTCCACGTATAGGCTCGAGTCGCGCGGCAACGCACTTGTTCCATTCTCGCATAAGGGGGTTGACCGTCAGGTCGGCACAGAACGACTGTATTCCAATGCGCCTCGCGTAGTCCTGCATTTTGAGGGTAAGGCTCAGCGTTTTTGCAATGGGCTTAAGCGTCAGCGCCCTATATCCGAGCTCTATTCTGCGCTTTACGTCATTGGTGTTATGTATGCTTTCGTCTGCCGCAAAGGTGCAGGGCAGATCGCCAAGGAATATCTCGTTTTTCTCGTCAAACGGCTCTTCGAAAAGCACGGTCTGCGCCAGGATTTTCTTTGACTCCATAAAGTCTATGAGCCTTGCAAGTCTGTCCTTGGTGTCGTATCTTCCGTTAGCATCGAAGTAGTATGCAACCTGTCCCGTCGTTGTGTACTCGGTTTTTACCTCGCGAAGCGCCTCGTGTATCTCAAGCGCGCGCTTCATATCCCAGGCAAGCATTTTTTTGGGATCACCGTCACGGTCGGGGTCAGATCCAAGTTTGATTTTGAATATCGGCGTTCCCGCCTTTGCGATCGCGATAACGTCGGAAATCTTCGTTCCGTAGGTGATAAGCGGGATGTTCGCAAGGCAGTCCTCTTTTTTCTTGGCAGGGAAAATATCGTCAAATCCCTCGCTTTTATTCACCTTCGCATAAAGCATCCAAAGTGCAAGGTCGATAGGAACTAGTGAATTTAAAACGAAGGTCTCGCTGACTTTCGCATCGCAAATTTCACACGCGTAGGCATAACACTCGGAAAATATGCGCTCAAGCGCTGTGGGCGGGTCGGTAAACTCCGTTCCCGAAAGGCGCTTTGCCGCGAATTTTGTCACGCCAAGCATAAGCTCGTTTCCGCGCTCCTCGCCGTACCGCGCGAAGATCACGGAATCCGACCACAAAACGCTTTGCACGCCCGCGCCTACACCGACTTCCCCTGCACCGAATACGGCAACCGAGGTCTGCAAAAGGTAGGTAAGGGCGTTGCCCTTGAAGCCGAATGCGGATTTGAGCGGCTCGCGCTCCGCACCGACTGAAACCTTGTCTATAATTATTTTAGCCATTACTTTTTCATAGCGGCGGCAGAGTATGCGCGCTCGAACTCGTTTCCGTCAAAGCTTACCTCGTAAAGGCAGGGGCAGTCGATTGAGATCTCCTCGCCCGCGCGGTTTCTCGATACTCTTCCTGCAAGCAGTACCTTTATGGAATCAATCATTTCTTCCATGGTGGAAAGCGCGTTTTCGCCCGTTTCAACACTCTTGCAAATGCCGTCAAGCAGTCCGTCGTAAAGCGTTTCTATCGCGGGGATAAACACGACGTCGCTTTCGCCCTCTTCGCAGTTGGTCATAACGATGGTGTTTGAAAGCACGTACTTCTTTTCTGCCATATGGCAGGTCGCGCTTGCTCCGTTTTCATATTTGATGTAATAGGTCTCGCACTTCTCGCCCTTGCCACCCACCTGTGAAGTGCCTATGTAACTACAGCTGATCGGGCGACATTCCATAAGACCCGAGAGCATTTCAATTCCGTGGATGGCGTAGTTGAATTCATCAACGCCTATCGTAGTCGCAATATGAAGGGGACGACAGCCCTTTTCAGCCATTTTCTTCTTCGCCTCGGCTACCTCAAGGCAAAAGCGCATAGCGGACGTACCAAGGATGCGCGCACCGTTCTTTGAAAGTTCAAGCAGCTTCTCGCAGTCGCGAAGATTTCCGACAAGCGGCTTGTCAACGAATACGGGCTTGCCGCGGCGCACGAAGTGCATAATATAATCAAGGTGCTTGTCCCAGTTACAGCTGTGAACGAGACCGAGGTCAATGTTGTCTATCATCTCGTCAAGATCATCGTAAATTTTAGCTCCGTAGGTCTCTGCATATGCACATACGTCCTCTTTTGAGCGGAATCCGTCGTTGAATACCGCGGTGTAGCGCGCACGGTCGCCCGCGGAAAGAATTTTCGCAAAGGTTTTGGGGTGCGAGACGTCAATCGTCACAGAACCGAATTTTAACATAGTAATAGCCTCCAAAAAAAGTATCGTTACTTATATTATGTATTATCGGAAGGAAAAAGTCTTTATAAAAAATTGTCTTAAATTTATAAAAAAATGTCTAAAGCACACTTCTATATACAATAGTATAGTGCAGTTGACATGTTGCGAAAAATTGTTTATAATTTGAATATAAGCAAAGGAGGGGAAAAATGAGAGAGGATAAATACAGGCTTATTTGGGCAAGCAATTGCGTCTACGCGGCGGATGCGCTTATACCGTTACATAACCACGATTTTTATCAGATACTGTACGTAAAAAACGGCGGCGGATATATAAAGATTGGGGAAAGGCAAAAGGAGGCAAGGGCAGGGGAAATATACCTTTTCCGCCCTCAAATGATGCACGAAATACGCGCGGGTGAAAACGGCTTCCTTTCCTACGAAATGAAGTTTGAGCTTTACGATGAAAAAATGAACGGCGCGCTTTTTTCATTTCCCGAGTCGCTCTCCTTCGTGGAGGGCAGGCTTGAATCCACCTTCGAGGCTCTTTTGGAGGAGCTCCGCAACTCCGGCCCTTACCGCGAGGAAATGATAGAAACGAAATTCCTTGAATTTCTTATTCTGTTACTTCGTTGCCGCGACGGTGAGCGCTCATACGGCGGTAGCATCGACGTCTCGGACCGCTTTTTCGCGGTCGTTGATTATATGAACCACCACCTGTCCGAAAATATAACCTTAAAGGAGCTTGCCGACGTTGCCCACCTCGAAAAAATATATTTCCTTAAGCAGTTCAAGGGAAAAATGAAAGCAACCCCGATGGCATATCTCCGCCACCTGCGCATAAGGGAGGCAAAGCAGCTGCTCAAGCATTCCGACATGAACGTAACGCAGATTTCATCTGCAGTCGGCTTCCTCGACGTCCATCACTTCTCCTCGACCTTCAAAAAAACTGTCGGCATAAGCCCCAGCGACTACAAGTCCTCCGCCAAGCCGTAAAAACGGCAAAAATCTCTCACGCCCCCACGCCTGATCGAAAATTGCTCACCTATAAGTAAAGGGAAAATGGGGCTCACAAAGAATATCGACGACCACCTAAACCCCGTCAAAATTCTTGAAATAACTGTCAGTACGAATTTAAGCCTACCTTTAACGCTGCAGGAGCGGCTTTTTACGATGGCGTAGGAAATGGCACCCCTCAGGAAATTGAGGCAAAGCAGTGGATAAATGCCGTCCGTGGCGGAGCGGCTCCTACCGTTAAACCCGAACAAGCCCTTGTAGTAACGCAAATTTTAGAGGGCATTTACGAATCTGCTAAAACAGGTAAACCCTACTATTTTGAATAATTTAAAAGTGGCTGTAAAAAAACAAAGTTTATTAAAACCTTAAAATACAAATAAAATAAAATGAAAAATCTGCAATAAAAGGATAGAAAAGCCCTTTCATTGCAGATTTTTATGTTTATAAATATATTAGACAGATAAATTATTGTTTGCAGATGTGACCTCGGAGGCCGTCCCTAGACAGGGAAGGGGGCCCAGCGCACGCTGGGGGAAGGGTTGAAAAACCAGCGCAAACCGCTTTATTAAGGGCTTTTTGCTGTGAATAATCTCCCCTTCCACCGCCGTTCGGCGGTCCCCCTTCCCCGTCCGGGGACGGCCTCCTAAACCGCAAATTTGCCCGATAACCCACAATTTATCGCACGGCTGTTTTTTTACAGCCCTTTTTGTGTTACTTATAAATTCGCACCTCATAGATTTTAACAGCATTTGCATTGGAGGATTTATTAACAGTAATTTTAACCTTTTTTGCAGCCTGAGGTTTAAAATTAAATATAATTTGCCTTAGGTAGTTGTTGTTTTTATCAGCGACCTTTTTCCACTTTTCACCATCAAAAATGTGAAGCTCTAAATCCTCAGCTGTAAATGTAACAGGGGATTTACCATCAGCATTTCTGGTTACAGGCGGCTGGAATGCAATTCTGGGATAGGTTAAATCTGTGTCGGTTGTTATTTGAACATTAGAAATTTTGGTGATTTCGGGCAGGGTTAAAATAATGCTTTGGGGTAGGGAGGCGTTTAAATTAGATACCCAGCAGTTACAATCATTTTGAAAGCTACGCAAATAGCCATTTACAATTTTTTCCGGATTACCGCTTGTAAGTAAATAATTTTTGCTGTTGTAGTCAAGCTCCAAAGCGTTAATACCCGTATTAATTTGTACGCCATTTTCGTTAAAATAAATATGCTTTAAATGGAAGTTTGCCATTAACCTTTTTTTCCATAAAAGCTCTGTTTTTGGAGTGAGAGAAATATAAAACGCTTTACCTTCCGGGGTAGGCTCAAATGGGAGCGATAACCAACCCTCATAGTTTTCTTCAAGGGTTATTTCTGTCTCTTGCTTTAAAACAAATTCACCGCTTGTTGTATCATAAATTCGGGCAGTAATAATTTGCTTTTTAGCAGGATTTTTAACAAGCACCTTGTAATATTCGGCACCCTGTAGTTTGTATTTAAAGTCAGGACCGCAAAAATGCTCATTTATTATTTTTTCCCATTCACCAGAAAAACCATAAGTAATGGGTTGTTTAAAGTTTTCTTCATATGAGGTGGCTTCTATTTCACAAAGAGGCGCTAAATCCTTTTTGTCATCAGCCTTAACACCTAGAAGGGTCATATCCTGTTTTAAAACTAGCTCCTTAAGCTCGTTGATTTTTTTCTTATAAATACCGCGAGGGGTAAGGCTGAATTTTTTGCACATTGCGGCTGCGATACCAACCACCTGACCTAAAGTTACAATGGTTGATTCAACCCTAACAGAGCCTAGGCCTAAGTGGCTTACAGAACAGCATCTGCCTGCCATAAACAGATTCTCTATATTTTTAGAGTAGAGTATACGGTATGGAATAGGTGTCATTGGTACTCTTTTGTTTATTAAAAAAGGTCCATCCTCGCCTGAATAAATACCCTTAGGATGATGGATATCCATTGACCAACCGCAATAGCTTATAGCGTCCTCAAAGGTTTTGCCCTCAACATAATCGTTTTCGTTGAAAATGTAATCGCCAACAATGCGGCGGCTTTCTCTTTTGGATAGATGAAGTGCAAGACCTTTAAGCGCATAGTTTTGGACTTCTTGCTTTTTTTCATAGGTATTTTTAAGCCAACCAAAATAACCAATACCAAGTCTTAGCATTTCATCTCGTGCAAATTCATCATTCCATAAATCATCATAATCATTGGAGTTTTCTACCCACCATTCTGTTCTGGTGTAACCACCGGGAATTCGCTTTGGCATTGTGGGCTCAGTGAATTTTATTGCCCAATCGGGGGTAATGAATTCTACAGGATTTTCGGTTTTTTGGGCTTCAAAGGTGCGCATTTTGGGCATACCCGGTTGACAGTCGCATATACAACCGCTCATTGTACAGGCATCAGGCGTTTCGGGTGCGTGTTCTTCGTTAAATTCCCAATTAGCCTCTCTGCCTATTCTGTATTCAGCACCGGCATAATAACCAAGCCAGCCGTCACCACTGCAATCCGCAAAGAATGGAGCTGAATAACGCTGTTCTTTAAGTGTTATAGTATTTATTGTAGTTATGGAAGTGATTTTATTTTGTTTTGTCACTGCGCCAATGCAAAGCTCATTACAAAAAACCTTAATATTTGGCTCGTTAGAAATCACAATCTCCATTGCCTTTTGTGCAGTACATTTATAATGCTCTTTGGTGGCTTTAATGTCATTTACAACGCCCGTTTCGTGCATACCATAGTTGTGTACAGCCGCACCGTCAAGGTTAATCGTGCCTTCGTTACTGGCATTTCCACCTACGGTTGGACGACCTGAAATAAGCGCAACCGTTAGACCGTTACGAGCGGCAGAAACAGCGGCGCCAACACCACCCGGGCCTGCGCCTACAACAACAAAATCAAAACCGTTTCTATATATTGGTCGCCTAGATATACCTTTACATTCTGCACGAAGTTTTTTAAAGGCCTCAATTTCGGGTGATGGTATAATGTTCATATCGTTTGTTATAAAAATAGCAGAAAAACGGCTGAGCCATCCTGTTTTATCTACTGCCGCAATAGTGTGTTTCCCTTTAGAAAGGGTTATATCACCTGCAATATCCCAATACCAGTTAGGGTTGGGCATTTTACCACAAGTATTATCTAACTCTTTATTATCAACTGCTATTTTAAATTTACCGGGCGCTTCGGGTAATTTCCAGTTTTTTGTGCGAACAAAAACTCTGTATTTGCCGCCTTCCTTTACCGTAAAGGAGGTATTTGCATTATCGGCAGGCTCACCCGGAATCTGACAGGCTATAAGATAGCCTTGACCTACAGAGCGTACAAATTGTGTTTCGCTTCGCCAACCGCCGTAGGTTTTAAATTCTAAAGAATCTATCCATATTCTTTCCATAACATTCACCCTTTAAAATCAAAGTTTTTATAAGAATTGCTTGACTAATTGTTATTATAACATTATAATAAACTAAAAAACTTTTATTTTGTGCTGTAAAACATTGAATTGGTGTGAAGTTAAATGACTACTTTTGAAGTTTTAAAACAATATGCAGACAGATTATCGGCTGATATGGAGCTTGATTTGATTATAAGTGACCGTTACGGCATACTTGAAAAGGAAAATGCAAGTAATCAAAAGGGAATAATTAACGGTTGGCATAATAATCCCTATTGCCTAGCAATAAAATCTAACGAAAAATTGTGGAAGCGTTGCGTGGCATTAAAAAAATATCGCGATAAAAAGCTACTGGAAAATCCAACCCCAAACTGGCATATTTGCTATTGCGGAGTTGCTGAATATGTTGTTCCGGTGGTTTTTAATAAAACCTTGATTGTTGAAATTTTGGTAACGGGATTTAAGGGTGAGCTGCCATTAAAACTAGCAAATATTTTAAGCAAAAGAACTAATTTACCTTTTGATGAATTAAAAGCGTTACATAATGATTTGAAAATTATTACCGAAGATATCACAAAAAAACTGGATGCTTATTTAATGCCAATTAAAGAATTGATTTTAAAAATTGCTGAGGAAACTAAAGAAGAATACTTTTTTTCAAGTGATAATGCTAACAATATTTCGGTTCAATATGTAAAGCAGGGTTTGGATTTTATAAATAATAATTTTAATAAGGGGATAAACGCTACCAGTGTTGCAAAGCACTGTAATGTAAGTTTATCATATTTACAGCATCTTTTTAGCCAATATCATTCTCGTGGTGTTTCTCATGAGATACTTTATCAACGAATAGAAATGGCATGCTATATGCTTAAAAACACAAAAGCAACTGTTAGGGAAATTGCCCTGAAATGCGGATTTAATAATGTTGATTATTTTTCGGTTGCTTTTAAAAAGGCATTGGGTATAACACCGCTTAAATACAGAAATAAAAGCTAAAACGGAATGTCGCATTTGTTTGCGACATTCCGTTTTTTTACTAATCAATCTTTTCAAAATAGGGAATAACTTCAATGGGGGCGGGGTAGATAATAGTTTGTCTACCTTCAAAAATCTTGCCATTTGGGTCTTTCCATTTGCCTTGGGGTAATACAACTCTTTTTTCTGTTTCACCTTGATTTACCACGGGGGCTACAAGTAAATCGCTACCCAGCATAAACTGCTCTATTTCTCTTTCATAACCACAGTTAGGGTATGCATATTCCATATGCTGCATAATAGGCTCGCCGGTTTCCATAGCGTGTTTAATAAGTTTTAAAATTTTATCGCTTAGCTTTATGTGTAAATCTGCCGCCGCTTTTACTAACTTAGCGTGTTTTTCATCCAACACCTCAAAGGGAGCGGCGGAAAACTGCATAATGGGGAAGAATGCCGCAAGCTGAGCGTTACGAACAAAAAGCTCACTATCGTAAACAAATTTGTTTTCTTCTTCGTTAATTCCGCTAACACATCCGCCACCAATCATATCGGGGCAGTTGTAGGGATAGCCCAAAAGATTTTGCATAAGTCCACTTGGAATAAGTTTGTTAATACCGTTACCCTCCCAAGCGTGAGCAGCGTCACAAATACGCTGAATAACGGCTCGACCCATACGGTTATAGGTGTCTTTGTATTCGTGGTATTCGTATTTTGCGCCAAAATCATTCCACGCCATATTAAGGGCTTCAGGCGGATATTTTTCATGGCGTTTTCCGTTTACAGCGTTTGGTCGGTATCCTTTAACATTACCGCCGTCAAACTTAAAACCGTCTATATCATAGTCTTTCATAAGCGCTTCTAGCTGTTCGGTAAAGAGCTTTCTGTCACCCTCTAAACACATATTAAAAGAGGTTGTATAACCGTTCCACCAATGGTCAATGGCGGGTTGGTCATCATAAGTGCGGCAAAAATGATTGTCCTTGTCAAACCAGTGGGGGCGGAAAATAGGACTGCATACCGAAAGGTATGGAACTACCCAAAGCATAACCTTAAATCCCATAGTGTGAAGTTTTTCTACCATCTCTTTAGGATTGGGGAAACGGTAGTTAAATCGCCAATCGCCGTAGTCCATTTGCCAGCCTTCATCAATCATTAAAACGCCGGGTTTGTAGCCGTTTTTAATAATTCCCTCGGCGTAGGAAAGCACACCTTCCTCCGACTGCATATATCCCATTTGCACCCAAGTGTTATATTGCGGTGCTTGGAAGTGAATTTTTGGCAAATCACGCTTTTCAAAGCTGTAGAGCTTGTGGGCGGCGTAATCGTAAGCATCGCGCAGATTTTTACCTGCATCTATAAGTTCAATTTTATCTTTGCCCGATAAATTGATAACGCCATTTTCAAATTTTGCAATAAATACCGATTTGCAGAAAATAATTCTGCCTTTGTTAGATAAAAATAGGGGAGCAGTTTGGTTGTGACCGAATGTTCTAAAGTTGATTTTAAAGGTGTCTGCGGCTGAAATTGGCATTTTATTCCAGCTTCCAACCTCTCCACCCCACCAAAGCTCATTCTCTAAAAAGTCAAAAGAAAGATTCATGTTTTCTATTCGAGTTTTGAACATTTCACCGCATTCAGCGATTGATTTTAATGAAGATTCCAGTAATTCGGTTGGAATACGATCTTTAGCAACCTGACCAAAGGTTTCAAAGCTTAAATCTCCCTCATAATTTATTTCTTTTAAGGTATCACAAAAGGAAGTCCAGTCATAGTTGCCACTGTAGGGAGCCAGGTGTAAATCGGTAATGCCGTCATTATCGTGAATATGTAAAGACTTGATGCGATTGCCAAGCTTCAAAATATATTTCTTTGAATCAAATCCAACCAGATTTGCGTGACCTGTATCAAAGCAAAGACCAAAGCATTCTTTACCTGCTTTCTTATTAAGGTGGTCAATAATTTCTATTGCTTCATCTGCATCAGAGCAGTGTCCGGGACCTTCATATGGTACAGAGGGTCGCCAGGTAAACAGATTTTCAAGACAAACGGTAACATTAGTTTTAACCAGGGTTGGAATAAGCGATTCAAACAGCTTTAAATTAAGATTTTCTATGTATTCTTTAGTATCTTCAGGGTGGTCGGAGCGAGTGCAAATTCCGTGAACAATAAGATTTTTACAGTTTGCAAAGTCGGAAAAAATAATAAGTTTTTTGTAAACCTCAATCATATAATCCAAAAGCTGAGCCTCACCCGGTACATAGGCAGGGAAGGGGGCGTGCATCTGTGTTATTGTAAGCCCTGATCGCTTTATAAAATCAAGGCTTTGGGAAAAATGAGCCTTTATAGATTCTATATCTTTATGAAAAATGTTGTCTTCATAGTTGCCTTCAAGAATTTTTTTAAGATCAATTCCTGTGGGAATATTCCAATCAATGGCATTAAAACCGCTTCTTTTAATTATCATTAGAACCTTCGCTAAATTAAAATCAAAATGACCGGTAATACCACCTGTCTGAACTGCAATTTTCATAATAATACCTCTATAGAATTTTTTTATTTATTGTAGTTCTTCTGCAACAAAATGTCAATGATAAAATGTTTTAAAGATTTGTTATTTTGTTGTTTGAAGTTATATTTATTTTTTAGTTAGCATTTGCATAACTAAGCGCTGTGTTGCTCACCATTCTGAAAAAATCCGGGTTAATCTCGTAAATGTACTTTTTACCCTCATATCTGCCGATAATCACCTTAGCATCATAAAGCAACTGAATGTGATAGTGCAAAGAGTTTGTAGGAATATTAAGTGTTCTTGCAAGGTCGGATAAAAAGGTACCCTTATTTTTAAGAATATTAATTATTTCGCAGCGGGTGGGATCGGCAAAAATTTTGCCGATTGTATCTAATTCTAAAACAGGAAGATTATTGCATATAGAGGGCGCTATTTTTTCATAATCAATTCCAAGTAAAATATGTTTTGTGTTTTTATGGCTTTCTCTTAAAATAAGCAATGGATTAAACAAAACAGGAATAACTGTTGCGGTATCGTTTGGTCGTATTGCTCCCATGTTTAACAGTGCTTCGATTAATACCTCTGGATTATTAAAGCTTTTGTAGGCCTTTTCAATATTGTATTCATATTGGTGCATAAGCTTTCTGGTTACATAAAGCGCCTTGTGAGCAAATTCAGTTATTTTTTTTATATAATAATCCTTATCAACAAGCGTGGCTAACAGTAGTGAGCGAAGATGCTCAGGAATATCCATTTTTAAACAGTATTTTACTATTTCATTGCTTTTGGTTACCATATTACGATAAAAATCCAACTTATGAGCGTTGTTATCAGCCGTTGTAAAAAATCTTGCCAGCATTTCATTTGTGTCATCAACAAATAATTTTTTTATCAATTCATCTGCAGTGATAAACAGAATTTCTTCCTCAGTTAATAAAAGCCTTTTGCAATTTGTAATTAATGATAACTTATAAGAAGAATCTGAAAAAATCGGAAGAAACTCAATATATTCTTTTAACTCATTAATCAGCTGTTTTTTCATATTAACAACAAATTTTGAAAACTGATTTTCGGTACAATTAAACTTTTCTTCATATACATTTGACATTAAAGCAAAGCTATAAATAAAGTTTTCACGGTCAGTATTCTTTGTGTCGATTATTATATTTGCCATAAAACAACCTCTTTTTTGTTCAATTGAATTTGTAATATTCTATCACAGTCGAAACTTTTTGTCAATATGTTCAAAAATAATTGACAATCAATTTTAGCTGTGATATATTCGGATTATAAGTTAATTATTCGGAGGCAAAAATGGAAAAGAGAGAAAAGAAAAATAAAATCAATTGGAAACGAACCTTTAAAAATAATAAATATATGCTGGATTTTATTATTAAGGTGTCTCCCGGAATACTTATTTTGGAGTTCATTTCAACTGTTTTGATGGCAATATCTACCTTTTTTACCACTACCTATTTATATAAATATGCCTTTGATGCGCTTCAAAAAGGAGAGAGCATTAAAAACATCGTTACATTTTTGGTAGGATTTTTTATGTTTTCTATATTTTCTATGGTGTTCAGGTATATTTGTGATAGTTATATTCAGATTAATTTCCCTAAGGTTGAAGCGCATATTCAAAATATTTTGCACAAAAAGGCTGCAACGGTTGATTTAGCCTGTTTTGAAAACACCGAATTTTATGATACATATGTTAAAGCTGTCGATGAGGCAGGTCAGCGTGTAATGGCGGTAAAAAACAGTATTATGGATATTGTGTGGGCGTTTGTGTACGGCGCTTCAATACTTACCGTTGTTTTTACAATTGATCCAATATTTATATTAATTGCGCTTATCCCTTTGTTATTTACGGTTTTTATTGGTAAAAGGCGCAACAGAGTGCAGTATGAATATGATATAAAAAACAAAGAAATCGCAAGGCAACGAGATTATGTTCGGCGCACCTTTTATCTTAAGGATTATTCAAAAGAAATGCGTCTTACTAATATTCATACAGTTATGCTTAAGCGTATGAGAAAAAGCATTACAGAAATGAAATTATTGGTAAAAAAATATGGCTATAAAATGATGTTTTTTAGATATTTATTTGATTTGCTTTTTCAGGTTGTAGTGCGTACAGGTTCTATAATATTGGCGGTTTATAAAACTTTGGTTTCTAAAACAATGCTTATTGGTGGATGCTATGTTGTGGTAAATTCCATTGAGTCGCTTGCAGATAATTTTAACTATATTGTAGGCACCGTTTTAAAGCTGGATGAAAACTCACTTTACATAGATAATTTAAGAGATTTTTTGGAGTATGAAATAAAAATAGCCGAGGATAAAAACGCGCCTGAAATTAAAAAATTTAGAAGTTTAGAAATCAATAATCTTTCTTTTAATTATGGTAATGATACCCCTTATGTGCTTAATAATATTAGCCTAAATATAAAGGCGGGGGAGAAAATCGCGTTTGTTGGCTATAACGGCGCGGGCAAAACAACACTTATTAAGCTCTTGCAAAGACTTTATGACCCATCGGCGGGTGAAATAAAAATAAACGGTGAAAATATTAAAAACATAAGACTTTCCTCATACAGAGCTCTGTTCGGCACAGTCTTTCAGGACTATCAGCTTTTTGCCACAACGGTTGCAGAAAATGTTACCTTAGGTGATGATAAAACTAATGAGAAAAAAGATATTGTTGAAAACTCGCTGAAAAAAGCAGGAATATATGATAAAATTCAAAGACTTCCAAATGGAATGGATACTATAGTTACAAAAGAATTTGATGAAAACGGAGCTGTTTTTTCGGGTGGTGAAGCACAAAAAATATCTATTTCAAGAATATTTGCAGGGGATAACGAAATTGTTATTATGGATGAACCAACTTCGGCATTAGACCCTATTGCAGAACAGGAAATGTATAATAATATGTTTGAAGCGTGTGAGGGGAAAACGGTAATTTTTATATCGCATCGCCTTTCAAGCACTGTTATGGCAGATAAAATTTATATGCTTGAAAACGGTAAGATAGCAGAGCAGGGGACGCATAACGAATTATTAAAGTTGAACGGAAAATATGCCGATATGTGGCATAAACAGGCTGATAACTATACCCGATAAGAAAGGAATACTATGAGTAAAGAAAAAACTAAAAAACACGGCATAAAGCAGGTGATTAAAAATGTACATTATATGCTGAAATATGCTTATAAATATACACCTGCATATATTTTGGTAACCTTTGGTGAAGCCTTTGGGCGTGGTGCTTGGCATATATTTAATGTGTTGTTTATTAAATATCTATTTGATGCACTTGAGGCAAATGAACCCTTTGCCAATATTTTATTTTGGGCGCTGTTACATGCGGGCTACTGTGCTATTTTTGAATGTTTTAATAAATGGCGGCTTAATGTATATGTGCCAAGGGCAAAACTGATTTTACACGAGGGTATACAAAACGAATTGTATGATAAAGCGCGTGAATTAGATCAAAGTTGTTATGATAACCCCGAGTTTTATAATGATTTTATATGGGCTATACGGGAGTCGGATCAGCGTGTAGCGCAGATAATGGAAAATCTTTCAATATTTATCAACCGAATTTTTTCAAGTCTTGCTATTCTGGGGGTATTGGCATCAATAGATTGGATAGTTGCCATAATTCTGTTAATTTCGGTGGCACTACTTGTTTTTGTGGGTAATAAAAGAAATAATGCTTATTATGAAAGAAGCGTTGAATGTAATCCTATTAACAGAAAACTTGGTTACATATGCAGGGTGTTTTATCTTCCTGAGTATGCAAAGGAGATGCGAAGCGGAAATATAGCCAATCATATGCACAATGAATATGATAAAACAACCAAAGAAAAAATTTCTGTTGTTAAAAAGCATATGGGCAAGATTTTTGCCTTTAGTCTGTTAGGTAATATAATTTATGATACTTTTGCGCATGTGGGGGTAATGTCTTATCTTATTATTCGGTTTGTAGTAGATTCAACACTATCATTGGGCGATTTTTCGGGAAGTATAAACGCGACCTTCAAGCTTGGTTGGGCATTAAATGATTTAGCAAGATATTTTAACATATTTAACGAACATAGTCTTTATATTGAAAAGGTAAGAAGCTTTGTTAATTACACACCAACCATTAAAGGCGATATCGCTCAAATTCCAAATTTTGAAAAACTCACTATAAAGAATCTTAAATTTAAATATCCTTTTTCAAAAGATGCTGCATACACTTTAAATAATATTGATTTGGAGATTAAAAAAGGTGAAAAAATAGCTTTTGTGGGTTATAACGGAGCGGGAAAAACTACTCTTACAATGCTATTAATGCGTCTTTATGATGCAACTGAGGGTGAAATCCTATGGAACGAAAAAAACATAAATAATTTTGCACCCGAAAGCTACCGAGAGCATATAGGCGCAGTTTTTCAAGATTATAAGATATTTGCCGCTAAGCTTACAGAAAATGTTCTGGGTGGTGAATATCATTTAAAAGATGAAAGTAGAGTTATAGAGGCATTAAATGCTGCATCATTTAGTGACAAACTCAAAGAATTAACGGACGGTATAAATTCTGAGCTTACAACGGAATTTAGTAAGAATGGCGTGGGCTTATCGGGTGGCGAGTCGCAGAAAATTGCCATTGCAAGAGTTTTTGCAAGGCCATATGAGCTAATTATAATGGATGAGCCATCAAGTGCTTTAGACCCAATTGCAGAATATGAACTTAATCAGTCAATTTTAAAAAATGCTGAAAATAAAACAGTGATTTTTATATCACATCGTTTATCAACCACCCAAATGGCAGATAGAATTTATATGTTTGGGGAAGGAAAAATTATTGAGAGCGGCTCCCATAATGAACTTATGTCTCTTAATGGCAAGTACGCCGAAATGTATAAAATTCAGGCGCAAAAATACAGTGTTTTAAATTAATATAAATGTTTTTATTAACACAACCCCCGCAATTTCTTTTGGAAATTGCGGGGGTTGTTATTTTGTTTAAAACAAATTAAATTCCGTCATACTGACCATTTTTGGTCATTTCAGAAATAGCCGCTTTAACTACCGGCTTATCCTCTTTGTAGGTCATACCGTACCATTTATCTTCTGCAACAAGAACCTCAACCTGTTTTTCACCTTTTTTTATAAGCTCGTCAATCTGGAAGGGGAGGAAGTATTCGGATTTTGGAACATTAATTTTTTCAGTTAAGAATTTATTAAAGCCCTCTTCTAAGTATCCAAATAAATCGGTTGTAAAGCCCCACATATTCATTGAAACAACGGTGTCGGGGGGAAGAATAATCTTTTTGCCGTTTTCGTCTTCGTAAGCACAATCTTTGATATTGGTAATTTCGGTTATGTTGGTAAGGTGATTAGAAGAATTTGTTTCACATACACCGCGCGCAACGGTGCCGTTATCGGTTAAGGTGTTTTTTAGTCTGAAACCAACCATACAGTAGTCGCCGCTTTGTTTTGCAAGGCAGTTATTGATCTGACGGTATGCAGATGCACCGTAAAAATCATCAGCATTAATAGCAGCAAAGGGCTGATTTACAAATTCCTTACAGCAAAGAACTGCGTGACCTGTGCCCCAAGGCTTTTCACGGTCGGCGGGAACGGTAAAGCCGGAGGGTAATTTATCAAGCTCTTGAAAAGCATAATCAACATCAATTTTCTTTTCAATTCTTTTTCCGACCAATTCGCGAAAATCCTTTTCAATGGCGTGCTTGATTACAAAAACGACCTTGTTAAAACCCGCTTTTTGAGCATCATATACCGAATAATCAAGTAAAACCTCGCCGTTTGCGCCAATCGGCTCAAGCTGCTTTAAACCGCCAAAACGACTACCCATACCTGCTGCCATAACCACTAATGTTGTATTAAAGTTGCTCATAAATTATTCCTCCGTTTTATTTTCAGAAGTGTTTTCGTTTAAAGCTTTAGTGTTACCAATAACGCTTTCTTCATCCGAAAAGCCTTCTGTACTTTCTCTCATAAACAGAATTTTAATTGTCATAATCAATAGCTTAATATCAAGTAAAACCGAATATTTTTCAATGTAAATTAAATCCATATTCAGCTTGTTTTGCGGGGATGTGTTATATTTTCCGTAAATCTGTGCATATCCTGTAAGTCCTGCCTTTACTCTGTGACGTAAATCAAATTCAGGAAGCATCTGTGTGTATTCAAATACATTTTCTGTTCTTTCAGGGCGGGGACCAACTAGTGACATATCACCTTTAAGAATGTTTATTAGCTGAGGTAATTCATCCAACCTTAAGGGACGGATGATTTTGCCTATAGGGGTAATTCGGTCATCATCTGTTGTTGCTTTTCTAAGGACAACCTTATCGGCATCAACTATCATTGAGCGAAATTTTAACACATTAAATATCTTACCGTCTTTAGTAACACGATTTTGTTTAAAGAAAACAGGACCCCTATCATATAGCTTTATGGCAAGCGCAATTATTATCATAAAGGGACTTGCAACCAACAATCCAATTAAAGAAACCAATAAATCCATAGCCCTTTTAATTAACTGTTGTTCTATTGTTAAACCACGGTTTCGGCAAATTAAAATGGGTGTATCAAAAATCTGGCTCTGATAGCTGTTGTTTATAATAATATCATTACTGGAGGGTGCAAGATAAATTCTTTTGCGCTCTTTATAGCAATATCTTAAAATATTATTTTGAAGTGATTTTTCAATATCACCTAACAGGATTGCTTCATATTCGTCTGCAGATTCCAAGATTTTTTCTTCGGGCAAATCGGTAGTTATGATTTTGTCGATAGCATAACGTTCTTTTATTTTACTCATCTTAGCTACAATATTTGTCTGGTCGTAACCCGGCTTGACAATCGCTAAAATATGATGCGGTTGATATACAGAATAATAAACTGTATTGAGGGCATAGCATCCGAAGAATATAATTATAAGCTGAATTATAACAGAGCCGAGCAAAGGCAATGGATTAAGCAAAATACGAGCTATAAGAGAGAGCTCCAGATACATAATAAAATTTGTAAACACCATTGAAAGCGAAAAACTGTATATAACTTCGTGTAATCGCAGAGTGCCGATTTTTAGTCCACCGTACAGATTGCTGAACGCTAACAAAATAACCAAATAAGAAAATACAACAACATAGTTACCCTTGTTGCTGAACAGTGCCTCAACATAGTAATCCTGCCAACAACCAATAAAAACAAAGGTCATAGAAAGTATAAGCACCAGCTTAAAGCATAACATGATGGATTTTCGGAATTTATTTAAAATATTCATAACATACTCCGGTTTTGGGAATAGATTTAATTTAAATGCCTCTATTAGAATACCTCAAAAGTTCAAGAAAGTCAAGTGATACGGGAATAATCATAATTTAAGATTAAAATTGTTTTTTACTATTGCTATTTATTTTTGCAAATGTTATACTGTAAAAAAAGTGTTAGGAGAGTTTTTTTATGAACGATAGTTTTAAAATCAGGTTTATTTCGGCGCTTGAAAAATGTTTTAAGGATGAAAAAATTGAATCTAAACCAGAGATAAAAAGCATCTCAATGTTTAAAAATGAGCATTTATCGGTTCAGTTGGCTTATACATATACCGATCCTGCTTTAACAATGAAAAATATTAATGAGGTGAAAATTGATTCCCCATTAAAGGATTATATTACCATAAGTGTGGTTGAAGAGGTCAATGTTCCTTTCCCAATATATCACAATGTTACGGATG